>CACYEU010000084.1 GCA_902773445.1 uncultured Lachnospiraceae bacterium
ACTACCAACTGTACTACTATCGCACATACCTTCTCGGCACAAAGTTACTTTACTACTTTTATACTCTTGTGTCAAGTCCGCCGTGAAGATTTTCTGAGGTCCGGCTTATATGACCACTTTCTCAGTCGGCTCATACCGGCCGGCTACGGAAATCGGCAGTTCTTCCCCTTTATACGGATTCCGATCAAGTGTCACTTCCAGCTTGACAGTTTCATAGGCCAGCTCGGCGTAATTATTCTGCTCGCTCAGGTGTCCGAGAAAGATTTTTGAAAACCGGTCGTGCATGATCTCACACAGCAGTCTCCCCGACCATTCATTTGACAGATGACCGTAATCGCCGGCGACGCGCTGCTTAAGCGGATACGGATACGGTCCCGCTTCAAGCATCCTGATATCATGATTTGCCTCAAGGAGAAGGCCGTTGACGTTTTTCAGGTTGTCGACAATATAAGGGTCGTATGTACCCATGTCGGTCGCGACCGCGACGGTCTTTGCACCGTCTGTCATACGATACGCAACCGGATCGTTTGCATCGTGCGGGATATGGAACGGATGAATCGTCAAACCGCCGATCGTAAAATCAAGATCGGCTGAAATTTCATGAAACAATGATTCATCGACAGTTCCGAGACTGCTGCAGCCTTTGATACCGCGGATCGTACCGCGTGTCGCATAGATCGGGATCCCGTATGCGCGCGATAACACGCCGATCCCGGCGATGTGATCCGCATGCTCATGCGTCACAAGGATCCCGTCGATCTCTTTGATATCAACATCGGCTGAAGCAAGGCCTGCCACGATCCGTTTCTTGCTGATCCCGGCATCAACCAGCAGTCTGCCGTGATCACTGCCGACATATATGCAATTCCCGCTGCTTCCGCTTGCAATACTGCACAATTCCATTTGCGGTGTTCTTCCTCCTAATTCCTGATCAGTTCCTCGAGTCCGAGCCTGAAAAGCTCTGCTTCGATCTGTGTTCTGAGCGATTCAACGCTTCCGCTGTTGTCGATCGTCCGGTCACAGGCTCGTTCGTATTCCCGGTCGGTCATCTGATTTGCGATTACACGTTCAACATCTTCGCGGTTCAAGCCGCGCTCGTCCATGACACGTCTGATCCGGTCTTCGACCGGCGCTTTGACAAACCACACTTCATCACAAAATGCCTTGTATCCGACTTCGATCAGGATCGCTGATTCGACAAGCACTAGTTTTGTTCCGGCGAGAAGCGCTTCATGGCAGTGTGCCCTGATCACAGACTCGACCATCGGATGAACGATCGAATTCAGTTTCTTCAGCTTGTCGGGATCCTCAAAAACGATCTTTGCGATCCAGGCGCGGTCAAGTGTTCCGTCCGGATTGACGCATTTATTACCGAATTCGTCAATGATCGGCCAGTAGGCCGCCTCAAACGGCTCCTGCAGTTTTCTGCCGATCTCATCCGCCCTCAGGATCAGCGCTTTCTCATGATCGGCGAAATAGTCGATCAGAAGGCTTTTCCCGCTCCCGATTCCTCCTGTGATTCCGATTTTCAACATCTTAATGTGCCTCGTACCAGTTTGCTCCGCTTCCGACATCGACTTTCAGATCCACTTTCAGATCTGCCGCATGCTCCATCTCCTCTTTCAGGATCCGGCGTACCTGCTCTTCCTCATCTGCCGGAGCTTCGACCAGAAGCTCATCGTGTACCTGAACAACGATCTTTGCGTCAAGACCTGCATCCGCCAGCGCCTTTTCCACACGGATCATTGCGATCTTCATAATATCTGCCGCAGCTCCCTGGATCGGCGAATTCATCGCAACGCGTTCGCCGAACTGGCGCTGCATGAAATTGCCGGCCGTCAGTTCCGGTATCGGTCTGCGGCGTCCGAACATCGTAACCGCGTAACCGTTATGTTTTGCGAATTCGACGGCTCCGTCGAGGAATTCCTTGATCCCGGGAAACGTCTCAAAATAATGATCGATATACTCTTTGGCCTGGGCCCGTGAAATGCTTAAACCCTCGCTCAGGCCGAACGAGCTGATCCCGTAGACGATTCCGAAATTGACGGCTTTCGCATTGTGTCTCTGCGCATCGGTGACCATATCCAACGGCACATGGAATACCTGTGACGCTGTCGTCCTGTGAATATCCTGCGCGTTTTTATATGCCTCGATCAGTTTCGGATCACCCGACAGATGAGCCAGGATCCGGAGTTCTACCTGCGAGTAATCCGCATCGACAAATACACAGCCCTCTTTCGGTACAAACGCTTTTCTGATCAGCCGGCCCAATTCAACTCTGATCGGAATATTCTGCAGATTCGGATCAGTGCTCGAGATACGCCCGGTCGCCGTCACTGTCTGATTAAATGTTCCGTGGATCCGACCGTCATCAGAGATGAATCTGACGAGCCCCTGTGCATAAGTCGAATTGAGCTTTGTCAGCTGGCGGTATGACAGGATCTCCCTGACGAACGGATAGTCCTCGGCAAGTTTGTCAAGCACCTTGGCTGAAGTCGAATAACCGGTCTTGGTTTTTTTGCCGTGCGGCATTTTCATCTTTTCGAACAGGATCTCTCCAAGCTGTTTCGGAGAATTGATATTGAACTCTTCTCCCGCCTGTCCGTAAATCGTTTCCTGCAGTTTTTTGATCTGCGATTCAAGGTTTTTGCCGTATTCTGTCAGCTCGTCTTTCGCAAGAAGGATGCCGGTCTTTTCGATCCGGTCAAGCGTAAAGACCAGCGGCATCTCGATCTTGTCAAACAGATCAGTCATACCCGTCTCTTCCAGCGTCTGTCTGAGCGGTTTGACCAGCATGGCCGCAAGCTGCGCTTCCCATGCCGCTCTTTTTACCGCGTCATCCGACGGCGGCCGGAATCCAGCCTCAACGATCGGGGCAAGATCTTCAGGATCATAAGAACTCAACAGCGGATTGATCAGATACTCTGCGATCGAGGGGTCGAAGAAAGCTTCTGATTGACTTAATTCAATCTTCTTAAGAAAATTTTTGAGCCCGATGACGCTGATCGGATGTCTGTCTCCCGCCGTGTTGATAACTTCGATGATCTCTTGCTGACCACAGTTGCTGAAGGCGCAGTGACAGGCTGCCGCTTCAGACGCGACCATGACGCCGGTCACGTCCTGTCCGAGCATCGCCATCAGAGGACCGTCACTTTCATTTTTGACAAGCGCCAGCCCGATCGGATGGTCTCCGGGAATTGCCGCAATGAATTTCGTGAGCCCGGCGATATCTTCAGCTTCTGCTGTGCTGAACGTTGGTGTGCTTTTTTCTTTGGACACCTGCTCACCCGATTCAGCGGCTCCGAACTGCTTCAAAAACTTTTTAAAATTTAGTGTCCTGAACATATCCATCAGCTCAGGCGTGTAGAGGGTCATCGCCGGGTCCGAATCCTCAGACTTGTTCAGCTCCGCCTGCGCAAACAGCACGCCGGGATCGCCGAGATCTGCGTCGACTTTGATCGCAGCCAGTTCCTTGCTCATCTGCGCGAGGTCATAGTGCTCTCTGATCGCTTTCTGTGCGCGCGGTGGTTTGACATCGTCCAGATGCTCGTAGACATCTTCGATCGATCCGTATTGTTCGATCAGATTGACCGCCGTCTTTTCACCGACCCCCGGCACGCCCGGAATATTGTCCGACGTATCTCCCATCAGCGCTTTGACATCGATGAATTCCTTCGGACTGACATGGTAAAGATCCCGGACTTCGTCAGGACCGTAGAATTCATAGACAGTCTGGCCCTTCTTTGTCTTCGGTATGCAGATCGTCACATCATCGCCTGCCAGCTGGAGCAGGTCGCGGTCTCCCGATACGACAAGCACCTCATAATCGTTCTCCGCAAAAGCCGTTGACAGCGATCCGAGCACATCGTCAGCCTCGATCCCCTCTTTTTCGATCACAGGAACATTCATTGTGCCGAGGACTTCTTTCATCAACGGCACCTGCTCTCTCAATTCTTCCGGCATCGGCTTCCGGTTCCCCTTGTACTCAGAGTACATTTGATGCCGGAACGTCGGCGCATGCACATCGAATGCGACCAGCAGAGCATCTGGATCCTGTTGGTCAAGCAGCATCAGAAGAATCGACAGGAACCCGTAGACGGCCCCTGTATGAACACCCTGCGCATTTGTAAAGTCAGGCATTCCGTAAAAAGCTCTGTGGATCAGGCTGTGCCCGTCAAGCATCATGATTCTTTTTTTCGCCATAAAGAATCTCTCCTTAGTTTTAAAAATCGATGTATTTTCCGCTGTACCTGTAAATATCGTTCTCGATCGCGATCGCCTTATTCCAGCGCAACCGGTGTTTCATTACTGCCTCCGGCGTACGGCATTTCGGAAGGCTCAGTTCAAATCGCTCCTGCAGAGAGACGATCGTGTCTTCCTTGACACGTTTGTCCGCATAATAGAGCAGGTCTTCCTCCGACAGATAGCGGACCCCGTCCTTCTCGATCGCAAGCTCTCTGTGAAGCTCGATCGTTTCATGTTCGGCAATCAGATCAGCCAGCAGCTCGTAGCCGTCAATCCGGAGCTGTTCAGTACCGGCCGCCCGCAAATGTTTATGGAGCTTGGCAAAATCGTGAAGCATTGCCGAAGAATAGAGGAGCTCGCGGTCATAGATCTCGCGGTGCGGATCAATATGATCAGCAACACTAAGGAGCACTTCCGATACTTTTTTCATGTGGCGCCTGATATGATCCGGCACACTGTACCGGTCAAGGATCTCATCGACCCGGCGGTTAACGGGAACCGCTGCAGGATGGCCGCCGATGATTTCGACTTCAAAATCCGGCTGCCCTGCGATGACACCCGAACGGATCTTTGTGACTGAAGCGTATTTTATATCAAGGTCCATCAGCCTGTCTGTATCAGCCTCACCGAGATAAGCGATCGCAGCTCTGATGATGCCAGCATGAGCGACAATATAGAGGATTTCCTCCTGCTCTGTGGGATTCTGCTCAAGAGCAAGTTCCTTAAGGTAAGCAACAAAACGTTTGCCGGCTTCCTCAAATGATTCGCCTCCCGGGACTTTATAATCCCAGAAATGCCTTCCGCGCTCGATATATGCTTCCGGAAAGCGCTGTTTGATTTCTGAAAACCTCATGCCGTCCCATTCGCCCATTTCGATCTCGTGCAGCTCGGGAACCAAAATGATCTGATCAGGTTTGAGCGGCGTCAGTTCGATCATGCGCTCGGCGGTTTTCGTGCAGCGGATACTGGGACTTGAATAGATTTTATACGGAGCGTTCTCCCGAATGACCTTGCGGGCCATCCACATGCCGAGCCGCTTTGCCTGCATCAGCCCGTGTTCCGACAGCGGAACATCGGTGGTTCCGATGCAGCGTTTTTCCTCTATATCGATCTCGCCATGGCGGATCAGATAGATTGTCTTGCGGTTTCTTTTCATGAAGTCTGTTCCTGCTTGATCAAAACTGCCGTTCCGTGCAGATCGGCGAGCGGCAGTACATATGCTCCGGCTTGTCTGCAGAATTCATCGACGGCCCGGCCAACGCCCGGATACTGAAGCGAGTTATAATCATGGATCAGGATCGCACCGCCTGCATTGAGTCTCGGATAAAAGAATTCAAGGCCCCTTAATGTCGGCTCGTAGAGGTCCGTATCGAGGCTTACAAGCGCGAAATGTCTGTCGTTGAGATCTTCAGAGCTGATCGGATCATTGGAATCAGAAGCCGGCACAGCGCCTCCTGCAAGGCTCTCCGGGAACCTGCCTTTTGTGACAAATACCTGTTCCGGATACGGCATTTTCCCGAGAACCAGCTTCACGGATGTGTCGCTGAACTTGCCGAATGCATTGACGTTGCGTCCTCCACAGGCTATTTCAGACTCGACTTTAAGATCTCTGTCGTCGAATCCTTCAAATGTATCGAACAGAATCATCTCCCTGGCAGGGAATACCCTGTTGATCTCAGCTGCGAATTCTCCCTGATAAACACCGAGTTCTGCTACAATGCCGGCGACAACTCTGTCCTCGATCTGCTGTGCCAGCATACGCATCGCCGCAAGCCTCAAATCGATCAGCTGACGCAATGCAGCAGCATCTTCGACGATCCCACCCACTTCCTGCAGATCCGCATACCTGCCGTCATATCCGCACGAAGACAATTCACTGCGGATCTCCTGACGGGCCTCGGCATTCAGGATCGCCAGCCAGATCAGATCAGGTTTTAATTCAAGTGCCTTTTCCTGCGGAAGGACCGGAATGCCGTCAATGACTTGACCGTCCAGATTGGGATTATTATCGATGAAAGCTGTCAGCCTGCATGTAGCCGGAAGCCAGCGCGCGACCATCCTGCCCGCCTGACCGGCGCCGTAGATCATGACGTTCTTCAGATTGTCTGTAGTGAATCCTTTCACTGCCTTTCACCTTCATGTATGTTGTTCTCATACATTTCTCTGACCAATTGATAGTCCTCCTGAGTATCGGCATCGATCAAAGACCCCCGGTCGCGCACATTGACCAGCATGATGTCCTCCTCCAGCAATTGAAATGCACCTCGAAGGCCGTTCTCACCGGAGTGTTTCAGGATCGCATCGAATGCTGTGCTGTCGATCAGGACCGGATGTCCGGTCTCACCTTCACAGACAGGAATCGCCACTTTTGCTTCTGATGTTTTGAGAGCACGCAGTGTTTCAATTGTAAACAACGGTATATCGACCGGTGTCAGAAATACTCTCTCACACTTCTCATTAAGATAGCTCAGCCCGATCTTGACCGTATCAAACATCTGTGTCGTTTCGTAATCCGGATTCTCGAGTATGATGACCGGGTAGGTTTTCAGAACCTGCCGGACTTCTTCGGCCCGGTACCCGGCAACAACGACGATCAGGCCGACTCCGGCATCGATAAACCGATCGACGATATGCTCGATAAACGTTTTGTCACCGAGTTTCATCGTCTGTTTGAAATCATGCATTCTTGTCGACATTCCTGCCGCTGTGATCAGCGCTGCAAGGGGTTTCTTCGTGCTCATATCATCCCTCTTTCCCCAAGATATAGTATATCATAAACCATCTTCTTTGCGAACCTGTATTCATTGACGAGACAGTTGCATTCCGATATACTTTTAGAAAAGGATTGTCATTGCAAAACAATACGCTTAAGGTTTTCTATGTTCACATGGGATGAGAGAAAAATCAGATTCAGGATCGATGCCGCGCACAAAACAGACTTTCATACTGAAATGTCTGCTCTGTTGGCTTCAGAATTCGATGATCCGCAGTCGGTCTCAATTTGCGATGCCGGATGCGGTCTCGGCTTTCTCGACCTGGCTCTCGCTTCCCGGTTTCAGAAAGTAACTGCGATCGATGTCAGTTCGATCGCTCTTGACCACCTGCGTGCGGAGGTCAAAAATCTAGGTATTAAGAATATTGAGATCCGCGAAGAGGATCTTCTCAATGATCCAACGGTGATTCCTGAGATCTATGACACGATGGTGTTTTCTTTTTTCGGGAATATACGTGAAATCATGCATATTGCCGGACCGCGGTGCCGCAATAAGATATACATTATCAAAAAGAACGATAAAAACCATCGGTTTTCTGTCTCGCATCCGATGCGCGCTTACGATTCGATGGCCTGTGCCCTTAAAGATCTTGATGAACTCGGTCTTCCATTCACAAAGCAGGACATGTCGATTGAAGACGGTCAGCCGTTAAGAAGCCTGGACGATGCTGAACAATTTTTCCGGCTTTATGCTCAGGGAAAAGATAAAGAGTTGATCAACCGTGATTTTGTCAAAGCACAGCTTGAAGAAACACATGATCCGGTCTTTCCTTACTATTATCCCAGAAAATGTGTCTTTTCCTTGCTGACCGTCGATCTGTCAGGAGGTAACAATTGAAACACTTATTCTTAACCGGCGAAAAACAGATCGGCAAATCGACGCTGATCGGGAAATGTCTTGACGGGATCGGTGTTCCGGTCAGCGGATTTTATACAAAAAAAGGAATCGAAACTGACGATCACCTCTACGTTCATATTCTGAAAGCCGGATGTGATGATTCGTTCAGACAGGACAATATCCTGTTCGACTGCCGTGACCGCAGCGAAGATGCCGCAGATCGTTTCAATATACTTGGATGCAGGATACTGAGTGAACAGCCTGACGCCGGACTGATCATCATGGATGAGATCGGCTACCGGGAACAAAACGCCGACCGGTTTATCGGACGAGTCATGGAACTGCTTGACGGAGATACCCCGGTATTCGGCGTTCTCCGCCTGTGCGACCGCTACCCGGTCACAGCGATCCGCGCGCGGGATGATGTGGAAATCATAGAAGTGACTGCAGAAAACCGCGACGAACTCGCCAACACGCTTCCGGTCAGACTGCGCAAAATGATCACAGAAGACTCAGAATGTCAGAAGGATGATCAATAATCCGGTCCGCGCCGTATTCTGACAGTTCTTCAACACTGCGGTAACCCCAGCTGACGCCGACTGTCATAAAGCCGGCGTTTTTTCCTGTCATCATATCAGTATTCGAATCACCGAAATAACAGCACTCTTCCGCTCTGACGCCAAGCTTGTTGATAATATTCAAGGCACCGGTCGGATCAGGTTTGATCGGAGTATCATCAGTCTGCCCCTGGATGCAATCGAAAACACCTTTTCCGAACATATTTTCGACGACTTCAATCGCGGCATTATGAGGCTTATTTGAAAAAACTGCCAGTTTTATGCCCTGTTCTTTTAATGCATTCAAAGTCTCGGGCATCCCGTCATACGGAACGACATGATAAAGCGGATCCGCATCAAACAGCTTCTGAACCATCGGAAACGCCTCATCCAAAAGACTTGCCTGCTGATCGCCCGAAGCAATCAACGCACGCTTCATTTCATTTTTAAGGCCGTCACCGACAAATGTCTTGTAGGCCTCTGTCGGCTGCGGCGGCAGACCGAAATGAGCAAGCACACGGTTTGTCGGTGTCGCGAGAGAATCAAGTGTATACAAAAGAGTTCCGTCTAAATCAAAAATGCATAATTTCTTCATAGTCTTATTATACATAAAGACGGCTGCCGCGAAAACCGCGGCAGCCACAAAAGGTTGATTTGTGAATGATGAAGAAACATTCGATCAGTCTTTGATCATATCAGGCTTGCAATCATCTTCGTTCTGAGACTCAAGATCAGAGCGGACCCAAGAAAGATCATACTCGCTTGTCGCAACAGTCGAATCATCGATACCTTCGAACTTCTTGAGATCATCCTGTGTGATCAGATCCATCGGATAGTACATATACTTCGGAACTTTCTTTCCGTCAAGAAGATCGATTCCGAGGAACAGAGCCGCTGCTGAGAACCACGGTGTCGCAACACCGGAGATCGTCTCATAGTCATCCTGCTCCATCCACCAGTTGAGGAACTCACCACGGTTTCCGCCGTAGATCAGCGGGATATCAAGACCGGCTGCCTGGAACGCCATTGCTGCGCCATAAGCATCACCTGACTCACCGCAGACAAGGTCGACCTTCTCTTTTGTTCCTGCGATAAAGGAAGCGATCTCGGTCTGAGCTGTTGTGCTGTTGTACTCGCCATAGACTTCGCCGACGATCTTCATGTCAGGATACTTGGCAATAGCTTCTGTGATTCCCTTGTAAGCAAGATCATCATAGGACTGTCCGGCGATACCACGGCAGATCAGGACGTTGCCCTTGCCGCCGAGTTTTTTGCAGCACCAGTCTGTCAGATAGCCGAAGTTGTAGACGCAGTCGACATTGAGCTGTACGCAGTCGGGAGAGCTGACCGGGCCGTCATTAAAGATAACAACCTGTGCGCCTGCTGCAGCTGCATTCTCGATCGCGCCGTCAAGACCTGACGATGAGCACGGGTCAACAACGATCAGATTGCATCCGTCAAGGACGAATGACTCGATCTGCTGAACCTGTGTCGCAACGTCGTTATTGGCAACGACCATTGTGTAATCGGACACGATTCCGACATCCTTCATAGCACCGCAGAGATTATCGAAATACTTCTCCTGCTGCTGATGAAGTGTATTGCCGTCGAAGTTGTCGGTAAAGCCGACTTTGTAGCCCTGGTCTTTGTCAAGTTCCTTCAGGTCCTCAGCCTTGATCCACTCAGCTGCTGACGCTGCCTTCTCATAATCATCTTCACCGCCGCCTGAGCTGTCTGAACCGCCTTTTGAGCCGCCGCAGCCAGCGAGCATGCTAACTGTCAAGATCACTACGAACAATACTGATAGCCATTTCCACTTTTTCACGATTTTCGCCTCCTAACCTTTCTAGTTTTCTGAAACTCCATTCGTAACGCTAAATGCATTTACAATGACAACTTAATAGTAACTATTAATCAGGGTGAACATAACTGTCTGTCCCCGAAAAATCGTTTAATAATGAAACGCTTAATCTGTGCGCTTTCCGCCGGCTGCGAACAGAATGAAAATGATGACCAGTCCTCCGATCAGGTTCTGCCATCCTGCCGACAGGCCGGTGATATTGATCAGCGATGTCAACAGCGTCAGCAGCACAGCGCCGCCAAAGCATCCGAGCACACTTGATTTACCGCCGGATACGATCGTGCCTCCGACGAGAGCCGCC
>CACYEU010000085.1 GCA_902773445.1 uncultured Lachnospiraceae bacterium
CCTGTCATGGAACTGACTGACGACAGTCGTTCTGAATTCATAGTCCACATGCCCCTCAAGCAGGAACCGGATACTCTCATCGACTTTTCCTGTGTCAAATATCTCAAGCCCGGTCGTCGCGGCATAGCGCGCAGGACTGTTCTTGATATCCATAGCAATGTATTCGACGAGCCCGCCGTTGACCAACTCCTTCAGAAGCTCGGGATGATTGCCGTTCGTATCGACCTTGATCAGAAAACCCAGATCCCTGATCTGTCTGATCAGATCGGGCAGATCATTTCGAAGCAGCGGTTCCCCGCCGGTAAACGCAACGCCATCGAGCAGACCCTGTCTCGTCATTAAGAAAGAGATCAGGTCCTGATCGTCCATAACCGCCGGCGCCGGACCGCTGACCAGATCGAAATTGTGGCAGAACGGACACCGGAAATCGCACCCGCCGAGGAAGACCGTACAGGCCACCCTTCCCGGGAAATCGAGCAATGTCATTTTTTGTAATCCCTGAATCTTCATGCTCCGCAGATCCTTTCCTTCTGAATGTCTTATAGATGTCTGTCGGGCTGCACGGGTATGCACAGCAAACGATAGGAGGTCGTGCGCAGGTTTGCAAGTGCTGTGCGAGCGGGAGCGCGGGGCGCTTTACTTCCGCGCGGGAGCGATGCAAACGGCACGCCGCAAAACCAGCTGAGACGACGTGTTTGCTGTGAATATCCGCGCAGTCAGTCAGACAGCATATAGAATATTCAAATTGCGGATCTCCCCGTCAGCAATGCTGTCGTTGACACTGTAGGCATGTTTTTCAAGATCGCCGCAGGTCGCTTTTGTCATGCCCTGATCCATCAGGAACGCGATGACCTTGCCTGCGATCTGTTCGATCAGCTGATATTTGCCTTCGGGGTTATCTCCCTCGTTGTCAGTCGTCATCAAAGTGTAGAGCGTCTCCTCAAGCTCCGGAAGGACCAGAAGAGAACGCATGGCTTTAAAACTCCACTTATAATACGGAGCATATTCATAATTTAATAAGAAGATAACCTCGATCGCGCTTTTGACAAATTCATAGACCGCAAGCTGCGCGGCAGCCTTCTCTCCGCGTCCGATGATCCGCGGATAATTGTATTGCCCGGCCTGCGCCATCAGAAGCAGATGACCGGCCAGTTTTTTCAGCCGTACATCCTCAGGCATCTCAAACAGCATTTCGCGGATCCGCGTGAATTCGCCGTACTCATCGAAGAACACCTCCCCGTCGGTTGCCTCCCTGAGCGCATAGGCCGGGATCCTGAACCAATCCATTTTGCCGATCGTACCGCCGGTGATCCCCGCCTTTTCTTTATAGAAGTCTTCGGTCCTGATCACACCGTGCCGGCTTCCGCCGACCGGGCTCATCGCGGCGCGCGTATAGCCTTTGAATTCTTTTGGGAGCTTCGCGTAAGCGCGTTCAAGCTGAAACGCGGATTTGCGGTCAACGATATCCTCCCCCGGAAGAAAAATACAGAAGCCGGGCTCAAAATCGTGGTCTTCGGAGATGTCGTCGTCGAATCCGAGGCATTCGCTGCCGCTCCCGACCAGACCGACCGCCAGATACGGCAGAAGCTCGGGAAACTGCTCCTCAAGCATCGGCTTTCCGTATGTCTCATAATACTCTCTGGCCAGTTCAAGACCCTTCATTTTGAATCTCCTTGTAAATCATTTCGGCGCGCTCGGCGATCTCGTCGCCGAACTCGCTGTATCCGTAGCAGTAGAAACCGGGTGCGCACCGTTCACTGACAAATGCATAGTATCCGTCGCGCACCAGATCAGGTGTGTCGAGCAGTTCTTTCGCCTTCACCATACAGGCATCGATCTCCGGCTGCGCTTCCTCCAGACCCTTGTCCATAGACAGCGCGTCAGCCATGTTGAGAAGCGTGATCGCCTGTTCCAGCTCGCCGTGTTCGACATTTTCCATCAGCTCATAGGCTTTTTTAAAGTATTCGATCGCCTGTACATGGTGACCGGTATCCATCAGCGCCAGCCCCATGTTGTTGTACAGGCCGCCGGCTTTTCCGTTGTCGGTATGCGGCAGAGACTCAAGGATCGCCTGTGCTTTCCTGAAATACGGAAGCGCCTGCTCTGCCTCGCCGAAATTGTCGTAGACTGTGCCGACATTGATATAACAGGTCGCGCCGCTCATCGTCTCGCCGTATCCGATCCTGTCCATCAGTTCCAGAGCTGCCGACGCATGTGCGACGGCATCCTCTTTCCGTCCCTGTTTCCGGTAGAAGCCCATCATCTCATTGAGGACCGAGAACTCGCCGCGTCTGTCTCTGAATTCGCGCGCCTCCGCCAGCCAGTATTTCAAATGCCTCTCGGCCCCTGTGAAATCCTTGTTCGCACAGTATTCGTCAAGCTTTTCGATCACGCGCCTCACCGGCACCGATTCGCTCCGGCACGGCTGTCCGGTCGCCGGGTCGATCAGCGGGCACTGCGGTTCCTCATAATCTTCTCGTCTGATTCCGTCATTGTCATTCATCAGTGATTCTCCGGTATGATCTCGATCCAGTAGCCGTCGGGATCCTCAATAAAATAGATCCCCATCGTCGGATTCTCAAAACAAATGCATCCCATTTTTTCGTGGTGCGCATGCGCTGCCTCATAGTCATCGGTTTTAAACGCGAGATGAAATTCGTCTTCGCCCAGATCATAGGCCTGCGGGTGATCGCGAAGCCATGTCAGTTCAACTTCGAAATCACTGCTTTCATTGGCAAGATAGACAAGGATGAATGAACCGTCTTCGGGTCCTTTGCGTCTGACTTCCTTTAGTCCGAGAGCCTCCCCGTAAAAAGCGATCGACCGCTCCAGATCGGTGATGTTGAAATTTTCGTGAACAGCTCTGAATTTCATAATTCCACCTCCCAGTACTGATTGTCTGCAGTGTCATGGATCTGTATTTCAGGCTGAAATGTCTCTGCCAGCTCGATAAAGCGCCTGACCACCTTTCGGTCATGCCAGAAATGCATCGGGAATACGTGACGCGCACGGCAGTTGTTAAGGAACCACGACGGCCCGGTCATCTCGCCGGCCTCAAGGCGGTCATCGACAACGATCATCGCCAGATCGATTGCTTTGCCGGCCGTCATCTCCGTCAGCTTCGCGATCTCTCCCTTGAAGACCCGCTCCTGATCAGCGAGTGACGCAGGATCATCGCCCGGCCAGTCCCACCAGTGCAGATCGCCGGCATGATAGATCACGGCATCCGGCGTTTTGATCAAAACAGCGATGCCCTGATCGGTCGAAATCAGTGTGCTGACACTGCCGAGCCCCTGGATGTCATAAGTGCGGCCGGCGTCAAGATAACGGATGATGCCGCTGTATTCCTTCGGAATCGCGCGTGAACCTCTGATATCAAACGACAAAAGGTAAGTCACATCACGGCCGTGATCCGCAAGCTTGAAGATCTCCGGATTAAAATGGTCCGCATGCGCATGGCTTGCAAAGACATAGAGCGGTTTGTCCGGGTCGGCAGCATCAAGCGGCGCCAGACTTCCCCGGTAATAATCGAACAGGATCAGGCAGTCTTCCGTCTCCAGAAGAAATCCGCTGTGTCCGATGTAGTTGACCGAAATGTTTGCCATAGGATCTGTTCTATGCCTC
>CACYEU010000086.1 GCA_902773445.1 uncultured Lachnospiraceae bacterium
CATCTCAAAACTCGGCGAAGATTTCAACCGCTATCTCGGCTCATCCGGAGCGCAGGCCGTCATGGCCTCCTATATTCAAAAAGCACTGCAGGATCAGCTCGGCAAGCTGATCACACAGGCGACGATCGCCGATCTGACCAATGCGGTCATGGCCGGTTTTCCGGCATGGCTTGCGGCAAACGGCTATACTGATATGTCGCAGATCGGCACATATCTGAGCATGTACCTGCAATCGCCCGCAGCAGCCGGCGCGATGCAGGCCGCTCTCGCGGCGCTGACCCAGCAGGCCGGCAGCATCGATCTGAGCGGGATCGACTATCAGGGGATGACACAGGCTCTGGTCGCGGGTTATCCGGCTTACGCCGCACAGAACGGTCTGGTCAATCCGCAGACCGCAATCCAGGAATTCGGCAATTACATGTCGACCGACGACGCCTCGAATCGTATGTCTGCCGCCATCCCGAAGATCGTCGATACGAACAAGATCTCCGCATCCGTCGCCGGTCAGATCGGAAGCGCTCTGTCCGGACAGATGAATGCGGCAATGGGCGGTCTCTCGAACAGCCTGATGAATGCATTCAAGTTTGATCAGGAGGCATTCGCCGGCGCGATCAGCATGAAAATGACGCCGAAAGACATGGAGGCTCTGATGACAAGCATGATGGCACAGGGCTCTGCTTCATATGAGGAAAATCTTCGTAAGCTCGGCTATGCCGAGGAGGATAACCCCGCGCAGATTTTGATCTATCCGAAGAATTTCGAATCAAAAGACAAGATCACTGCTCTGATCGACAAATACAATGACAGACAGAAAAAAGCCGGTAAAGACGATAAAGTCATCGCCTATACCGACATTGTCGGCGTTATGATGAGCTCAGTCACCGACATCGTCAACGCTATCAGCTATATGCTGATCGCTTTTGTCTCGATCTCCCTGATCGTCTCTTCGATCATGATTGGTGTCATCACCTATATCAGCGTACTCGAGCGCAAGAAGGAGATCGGTATCCTGCGCGCGATGGGTGCGTCCAAACGCAATGTGGGCAATGTCTTCAACGCCGAGACATTTATCATCGGCGCGCTGGCCGGTCTGATCGGTGTCGGCATCGCAAGGCTCCTGCTGTTCCCGGCTGACGCGATCATTCAGCATGCGACCGGCGGCGTTGACATCCATCCGTATCTTCCGGTCACAGCCGCGCTCGCTCTGATCGTTCTGTCGATCATTCTCACTCTCATCGGAGGTCTGCTGCCGTCGCGCAAGGCCGCGAAGAGCGACCCGGTCACCGCGCTGAGGGAGACTTAATTCCATATATTCAGACGAATAAACAGATCGTGCACAGTCATGTTTTCGGCGGGTGCATCTGAGGACGCCGGTACTTAGGCCGCGTCCTTTGCGGCCTTATGTACCGCTGCGCCGCAAGGCAGCGCAAGCGTTCCCGCGAAAACTGTGACTGTGCACGATACTTATTTGTTTAGTAATTATTTCGAATTCTAGTATCCTGTAGAAACGATCGACCAGCTGCCTTCGTCATCGCAGCCGAGCCACCACTGATAATCCTTATACTCCTCGTCGGCCTCCCAGGCTGTACCCTTGTTATCCTTCGGTGAATGGAAATCGCCGACGATCTCAACGACTTTCACATATTTGCCGCCGTCTTCAAGTGAATTGATCCAATCGAGCTTGTCTTTGCCGGTGTTCTCGTCACCGCCATAGCGGAGCGCATGGAGTTCACAGCCCTCCCAGGCCGCGAAGTCACATTTGACCTGCACAAAGATCTCATCGAGCTCTTCCTTGCTGTAAACCTCTGACTTGCCGTAGTCGAGGCTGACGTCGGTCTCATTCACAGCGCCGAGATATCCCTCAAGAGTCTGGCTCTTGTCCATGATCTCTTTGGCTTTCTCCGGATCATCGATATAGCGGATGTGCCACGGCTCATATCCATACCCTGTGATATGCTCTTTGCCCTCGAGATAGCGCAGGATAAATCCGTATTCCGGCAGTTTCTCATGGATCTTTGCCCAGATGTCTGTGTATTTGATCATGTCCTCATTTTCGACAATGTCTTTTCCGTCGATGATCAGGTAAAGGTCGAGCGCGAGCCCTGTGTGATGCTCTGAATAGCCGGGTTTTGCGACAGTCTTTGCAGTGTAGGCCGCGCCGTACTGCTCTGTGAAATTATCCCAGATCTCCTGCTGTGCATCGACACTTCTGCGCGCCGAATCGAGATCGACATGAATATCCTCTTTCTCAAGATCCGCTTTCAGTTTCAGATAGGCATCATAAGCCTTCTTTTCAACCTCAACTTCATCTCCGACTGTATTCGTGAAGGTCGTCGTCTCGACCTTGTCCTCCCAGTCGTCGGGCAATTTGTTGAGCTTGTTGACCAGCACCATGTAATCGATGCCGCCCTTTGTATCTTCCGACCCGCCGTTGTCAGCATCCTTCTTTGTCCCGCATCCGGCAAGCATACCGGCAGCCAGAATGACTGACAGCAGAAAAACCAATACTTTTTTCATGTTGTGCCCTCCTTATCGCGCTGCTTTTCGTTTATACATTCTTTAGCTTAAGTCATAGTGTACAAATGCCGTCCGACGATGTCAAATAGCTGAACTAGAGCCTTAAAAACGCCCGACAGTTCAGCTTTTTTGGTTGCCTGGCGGCTTTTTTGCCGCCCCAGCGCCGGTTTGACTGAACTGCAGCCCTGAAAATGCTCAATAGTTCAGCTTTTTTACCTGTTTGGCGGCTTTTTAGTCGCGCCAGCGCCGGTTTGACTGAACTGCAGCCCTAAAAACGCTCAATAGTTCAGCTTTTTTACCTGTTTGGCGGCTTTTTAGTCGCGCCAGTGCCGGTTTGACTGAACTGCAGCCCTGAAAA
>CACYEU010000087.1 GCA_902773445.1 uncultured Lachnospiraceae bacterium
GCTTTCATGCGAACCCGTTTTGCCTGCATAGTCTTTCTTATCTTCGTTGGTTTCTGCGCTCCGAACCCGCACATTTCCGCCGGAACTGCCTTGTATCTGTTGCGTTTGACTATTAACCGGATGCCACGTCTTTCCGCCATCAAGAGTGTATTCCAGCCCTTTGCCTTTGGTATCACCTGCGGCGGCGCTCCGGAACATTATCTGTCCTGACGGAGCATTGACATCTTCCTCTGAATCTTCAGCATTGTGCCATGTCTTTCCGCCATCAAGCGAATATTGCATATTTCCGGCCTCGTCCGGTTCCGGCTGATACGTTGCGTAATCCTGTACGCTTCCCGGGACAGACTCAGGCATTTGCGGGTTGTCGGATCGTCTGTTGCCTTCCTGATCAGGGACTTTATTCTTTTCGTTATAAAGTGTTGTTGCGTCTCTGTCTGCAATTTTCTGCCTGTATGCCGATCTGGTCCTTCCGGCCTGTGTGCTGTCTGAGGCGGTCTTTCCTGCTCTGTATGCGTCAAGTGCGGTTCTTGCCGCCGAAAGGCTGTCTTTAAGGCCTACATCGATGCCAAGCATGTCAATCACTTTCTGTGGTCCGTCTATAGCAACAAATCCGGCAAATCCGGTAAGGAGAACTCGGATCAAGTGCTGAGAGATCTGTCCGCCGAACGCAGAGTTGATCCATGCGGTAACAAGTACATAGAACTTATAGCTGAAAAGCAATGCTATGATCGCGAAAAAAGACATCAGCATCTTGTTTACTGCTTTTTTCAGAAACTCATTCGAATAAACATTTCCGGCACTGACCACGACAATGATCTCGCCGAATATAAAGTCATAAATGATTTTGAATGCTTTATACGCAAGAAGCACCATCACTACTGTATTTATGGTAAGTTCGAGAATCATTGTCAGCCAGTTTATCGAATACCGATAATATCCCGGAAGTTTAATAATAGTGCTGACCGCGTCAGGCAGATCAGAACCGAAGAATTCTTTTACTTCAACTAAGTTGTCGCCTGTCCCTACTGTGATTTTGTAGTGCAAATACTCCATTCGGTCCCAATCCCAGTAGCCCTTGTTGATTACTTCGTCCGTGTCAATCAGTTTATAGGCCTGTGTAACCCGATCGATTGACCCGAGATATCCGGGATAGTTCGTGCTGATTGCTCTCCCAAGATTGTTGTGACTGCTCGAACTTTCGTCTCTTGTGCTGTTTGGGCTGTCCGTTGTCCAGAGATTGTGGTACATATACCTTACGTCATGTACATTTGACAAAATGATGACTTCCGAAGCGGTTTCGTCCTCTATCATTTCTTCATATGACATATTCAGGACATCCTTCGCGACCGTGATCAGCGGATTCAAAAGAGAGATTGCAGCAAGGCTCAGTACCACGTTTCTCAACAGTTCCGGTCTCTTCCTTCCGACGATATATGCTATTGCCGCAACCAGAAACGATACGGTTAGTACGGACAGAAATATAAACCGAGCATTCAAAAACAAAGAGCCAAGGTCTCCGCCGCCTGCACTCGTCCATGCGTCAGAAAGATCAATCAGCTTGAACGCTTTTTTGAACACTTCCTCTACCGCGCAAAGAAGCAGGCTGGTAAAATAGGAAATGCCCCATAAGATTTTTCGTACGATCGAGGCAAGAAGGCTGTACTCCGACAGGTATTCCGAATGTTTTGTCAGAAATTCCAAAGTGCCTTCAGGAGCGTCAGCCAGTCTCGTTGATATTGTAAGCATTGTTATGCCCATTTTGGTCCTCCCTGCTCCAACACTTTTCTTATGTTATACTTTTGTTTAAGCGTTAGATCCGACTGTATAAGCTTTATCATCGCAGATCCCCGGCTGTCTTCATCGGATATTCCGATATTCGCAGAGTATATTTTCTGCCTGTCCTGACGCGAGAAATCGGTCAACGGATCATCGTATTTGAAATGGTCTTTCAACGCCTTATAACACTCAACATTCTGCAAATATGTTTTCAGCTTAGAACTGTAAGCCGTCTTTTTTGCATTGTACTCGTCTTCAGGCTCGTCTTCTTTCTTAGTCGGCTCGATCGGCTTTGGATTTTTTAGGAGATACATATATGCTTGTCCGTATGTCTGTGCGTTTAGAGCAATGCGGTAATCAAAGAACATTTCCTGCGGCTTTAAGAGACGGATCACGTTTCTTTGTGTTGAACTCATAGGAACCGTCTCTGCGTTCGGGAAGTATTTGGTCAGGTACTCATAACGATAACGGAATGAGCGTCCTTCTTCCTGTAAATTTGCAATCGGGTGAGGCTTGACCGATTCGCGGTTCAAGTCTGTCCTGTACATGGATCTGTTAATGACACACTCTCCCGGCATCAGATCACGAAGCTGCCTTTCGTCCATCAGGGGGACTTCTATGTAAGATTCAGAAATCGTCTTGTTCAGACTCAGGCGTGAGCCGGATCGGGACACTTCAAGCTGTGTTTTCGATCCCAGCTTTTTCGAAAACCGCTCAACGGTATCGTCCGAATTACTCTGGATGAACACCGTGTTTCCGCAGTTGCCGCGGATGGTTTCAGCAGCGTCCGCGCCGTATCGATCGTCAAGCTGCTTGTCATTTTGAAGGAAGAGGTTGTGACAGACGTTGATGCCTAATCCAACTGAAAGCTGTGTGGCAAGGTTCGGGATCTGCGGAAAGCTCGCTATCTCATCCAGATGCATTATGATCCGGCGGGAACACTTTGGATCCTGTCTGTTTGCTGCTTCACGCTGATTGACCTGATAAATCTGTGTAATAAGGTTAATCGGAAGCGCGTCCTTGCTGTGGTCGTAGTACGGAGACTCTATGTATACCGCAACTGGTTGATCTCCGAAGCCGATCTCCCGAAGGTCGATCGTGGACTGCGATGCCATGGATGCAAACGGACCGAAGTCTTGGTAGAGATTCAGCTTGATGATAGCCTGGGATACGATAGATCCTTTCGTTCGGTCGCCTGTGGAGCGGATCGAAGAATACTGTGCTTTCGCAGGATCATACTGTGGACGGTTTGAAAAATAGATGTCCAGCTTGTTGTCCTTATCATTGATGAATTCAGCCGCAAGCTCCTGATACATATGGATGATACTGGGAATGTTGATCTTCTTCTCGCACTCATTCATCATCTTAAACTTCTCGTTAGGCGGAATCATGTCGCAGGTGTCTACGATCTCGGTGGTTGACTGGTCTTTTACCATCCGATACGCCGTATTTGCCTTACGGATCTCGTCGAGATTTTCGGGGTGTTCTTTGCTTTCGGCAAGGGTTTCAGAATAAACCGCCTGTGCGAGGATCCACTTCGAGGCGTTCTCTGCATTCGTCCGGATGTCTTCTTTCAGGCAGTCATCTGTGTGAGCGAGCGCTGCTGCCGTAAAGGAAGCCTTTGCATTTTCAAGGAAATACTCAGAGTTATCAGAGTCGGATCCGCCCTCTTTTCCGGCAAAGTATGTATGAGCAATGGAATTACATAAAGTGGTTGCGTAACCGCGCTCGTCAGCATTGCCCTTGTAAAACTTTACAACTTCA
>CACYEU010000088.1 GCA_902773445.1 uncultured Lachnospiraceae bacterium
CATAGTCAAAATATGCCTGAGCATACATGTCGGTGTTGTCGCCGATGATCTTGATCGAGTTCTTGTTCGCGCCGACTGTACCGTCCGCGCCGAGACCCCAGAACTTGCAGTTAAATGTTCCTTCGGGAGTCGAATGGATCATCTCGCCGCGCTCAAGAGATGTGTGAGTCACATCATCGACGATACCGATCGTGAACTGATCTTTGCTGTCGTTGTTGAATGTTGCGACGATGTCAGCCGGAACCGTATCCTTGGAACCAAGGCCGTAGCGTCCGCCGAAGATCGGAGTTCCTTCGAACTTGGAGCCCTTGAGAGCTGCAACGACATCGAGGTAAAGCGGCTCGCCGAGAGCGCCCGGCTCTTTCGTGCGGTCGAGCACGTTGATGGTCTTGACTGTATCCGGGATCGCGTCGATCAGCGCCTTTGCTGAGAACGGACGATACAGGCGGACCTTGACGACGCCGACCTTCTCGCCTCTGGCGACGAGATAATCGACTGTCTCTTCGATCGTGTCACAGACAGAACCCATTGCGATGATGATTCTTTCGGCATCCGGAGCTCCGTAGTAATTGAAGAGCTTATAGTCTGTGCCGATCATATCATTGACTTTGTCCATGTAATCCTGGACAATGCCCGGGAGGTCATCATAGTAAGAGTTACAAGCTTCACGTGCCTGGAAGAAGATGTCGGGGTTCTGAGCGGAACCGAGCTGAGCCGGATGATTCGGGTTCAGCGCATTGGCTCTGAACGCGTCAATGTCATCCCACGGAGCGAGCTTCGCGAGATCTTCATAATCCCAGGCTTCGATCTTCTGGATCTCGTGGGAAGTACGGAATCCGTCGAAGAAGTTGATAAACGGTGTCTTGCCTGTCAGGGCTGCGCAGTGGGCAACCGGTGTCAGGTCCATGACTTCCTGTACAGATGACTCGCAGAGCATCGCGGCACCTGTCTGGCGGCATGCATACACATCGCCGTGATCGCCGAAGATACACAGAGCGTGTGTGGATACTGTACGGGCTGATACATTGAAGACTCCGGGAAGTCTCTCGCCCGCGATCTTGTACAGATTCGGGATCATCAGAAGCATGCCCTGAGAAGCAGTGTAGGTGGTTGTCAATGCGCCTGCTACGAGCGATCCGTGAACCGCACCCGAAGCACCGGCTTCTGACTGCATCTCAGTAACTTTGACGGTCTGACCGAAGATATTCTTACGACCGGCTGTCGCCCACTCGTCAGTATGCTCCGGCATGACCGATGACGGTGTGATAGGATAGATCGCTGCTACTTCTGTAAATGCATAGGAAGCATGAGCCGCAGCTTCATTTCCATCCATGGTTTTCATGTTTCGTGCCATATGTGACCTCCTTTAAACTTGTTATGGTTTGACAAGAAAACTATCAAAATTACTCACAAAAATTTTGTTAGTCCGTAACATATAAATTATAGCTTATGCAGGGGAATGATTCAAGAGCGAATCAAGGTATAAGTGCGCCGTTCTCCGCTGATGATATCAGCTGTGTCTGCGCCTTGAACTGATCACCAGAACTGTGAGCGACACGATGACCAGCAGACCGGACAGAACCTGCGAGACCGCAATGCCGTGAAGCTTCAGCTGATCGGTCCTCAGGCCCTCGATCCAGACGCGGCCGAGGCCGTATCCGCACAGATATGTAAAGAAGATCTGTCCGTAGAACAGATTCTTTCCGCGGTAGGCGATGGTCAGCAGAACGATCAACAGCAGCAGGCACCAGCATGACTCGTAGAGAAATGTCGGATGCACCTGAATTGTCCGCACACCGTCGACCGTCTCCATATGCGCGCGCATTTTATCAGTAATATCGCCCGACCGGACGGCGTCGACCGGAAGCCGCATCGCGAACAGGCTGTCAGTATACTCGCCGAATGCCTCCCGGTTAAAGAAATTGCCCCAGCGGCCGACCATCTGACCGGCGGCAAAGCCGATCGCGACCGGATCCGCGGCTTTTAAAAACGGTATCTTTTTGATGCGGGTATAGATCAAAACTGCCAGAAACGCCCCGATCACACCGCCGTAGATCGCCAGTCCTCCCTCCCGCGTGTTGAAAATGCTCTTCAAATCACCTCGGTACTGATCCCACATAAAAGCGACATAGTAAATCCTGGCGCCGATGACGCCGAGAATGATTCCGAGGATCAGCATGTTCTCATAGTCATTCACCGACTCGCCGCGGTGTTTGGCATAGGCAAACGCGAGACTCATTCCGAGAACGATCCCGAGCGCGATCACAATGCCGTAGTAGGCGATATCAAAACTGCCGATTGAAATTGTCTTTCCGACATGATCGAAACGGATCCCGAGATGCGGAAAATCAATATTGTAATGCAATCATTTACCTCCGGGGATCCTATTCGACTGCTTTGAGTGACTCAGCCATGTTGATCTTGTCCATCCGTCTGCTCATAAACGCATCGATCAGAAGCGTGAAGACGAATGTCAGTACGATTGCGAGCAAAAAGCTTTTGATCGCGATGCGGACCGGGAAGTAGACCATATCGACCACGATCCTCGCCATCACGAAACGGTGAAGCCCGATTCCGAGGAAAATGCCCAGCACGATGCCGGCGCCGGTCAGAACCAGGTTCTCATGGAAGATGTATTCTGCGGTCTCTCTCCGGAAGAAACCGAGAACTTTGACTGTCGCGATCTCGCGCAGTCTTTCGATGATATTGATATTGGTCAGATTGTAGACGACAACAAAGGCCAGTCCTGCCGCGCAGATAATGATCAGCAGTACGACATAATTGAGCGCCGACATCATGTTCGTGATCCGGTCTTTCAGATCCTGATAGAGAACGACGCCCTGCACATCGTCAAGCTTCGAGATCACGGTCTGTCCCTGATACATGTCCATCTCATGCGGGAAATACAGATACATCGAATTGACATTGGCTTCGCCGCATGCTTTTTTGATCGTATCAGGCGAAACGAAGACATAGTTGTAGACATAGTTTTCGAACACGCCGGTGATCTTCACTTTTGCCTTCTTCATGTCATCGTTTCGCAGTGTGAACGTGTCGCCCTTTTTCAGATCATAGCGTTTTGCAAGGCTGACGCTGATCAGCGCTTCGCCTTCTTTCGGAAGTGAAAGCCCCCGGTCTTTCATGTCGCGGATCACAAAATAGTTGTTGATATTGTCGCCGCCGGTCGGTGCGATCAGCTCGATATTCTTGACTTTCTTTCCGACCAGCATATCCCACGACTCATGGATGATCGGTGTCGCTTTCGCACCGATCTTGTGGACGCCGTTGATCACATCGTTCGGCATCTGGTCGCCTTTGCCCTTGCTGTAGGTGATTTCAGCGTCTGCGATCTGAATATCGTCAAACTGCGCCTTCGCAAATGTGGAGATCGAATCTCTGAGTCCGAAGCCGGTCAGAAGAAGCGCCATGCATCCGCCGATTCCGATGATCATCATCAGCATCCTTGCCTTATACCGGAAAATGTTCCG
>CACYEU010000089.1 GCA_902773445.1 uncultured Lachnospiraceae bacterium
ACATCGGATAAATGGTTCTTAAATGATCCGCGTCCCGCGTGCGGGTTGTACAAAAACAGCATTTGTCGGTTTTTCATGACATGCCTCCTTATCGCTTCATTCTTTCACTTATCTGACACCGGCCAGTTCCAGGATCTTGCGCATACGGTGGTTGACACAAGATTTCGATACCGGCGGTATGACCAACTGTCCGATTTCTTCCATCGACGCCTCGGGGTTCTCAAGTCTTGCATAGGCCACGTCCTGCAGCGCATCCGACAGCCCGTCAAATGTCCCATTCTCCTGCAGGCTTCTGATCGCCCTGATCTGCTTGACACCTGCGGCGACCGTTTTGCCGATATTGCCGGTCTCGCAGTTGACTCTTCGGTTGACACCGCCGCGCACTTCTCTTAAGATACGTTCATTCTCAAAAGCCATCATCGAGATCGGCGCGCCCATCAATGTCAGCAGGTCCTTGATCTGCCGCCCTTCCTTAATATAAACGACGATATTGTTCTTGCGAAGCATTTCTTTCGGTTCCAGTCCGCATTTTTCAAGCATTGCAAGAAGGTCGACTGCGGCATATTCATCCGGGCAGGTGATCTCGAAGTGATACGATCTTGCAGGATCGCTGATCGTACCGGCTTCAATAAATGCTCCGCGGATAAATGCCCTGATACAACAGTCCTTCTTCGGTTCAAAGCGCTCATTGCTCTCGCGCGAGAACAGCCTCCTTGCGGACTGCTGTGCCTTCCGGCAGTGCGGAGCCATGCGCGTGACATGCAGCAGTTCTTCCCTGACTTTTTGGGCAAATGAATCCGCCATCAGAATTCTCCCGTCAACCTCACCTCCGGCGTGAGTTCGACGCCGCTGTTTTCAAAGACAGTCTTTTTGACATGCTCGATCAGGCGGCGAACGTCATCAGCCGTTGCATGATCGATATTGATCACAAAACCGCAGTGTTTGTCGGAAACCATCGCGCCTCCGATCCTGTATCCCTTGAGACCGGCCTGTTCGATCAGCGCGCCTGCAAAATATCCTTCGGGCCGTTTAAACGTACTGCCCGCGCTCGGATATTCGAGAGGCTGTTTCGAACTTCTGCGCCCGGCGAGATCATTCATAATTGCCGCGATCTCATCGCGGTTTCCTTCTTCGAGTCCGAGTGTGATCTCAAGCGCGATCAGCCGGTCGTGCGCAAGCACGCTGTCGCGGTAGCCGAATGCCATATCTTCATTTGTATATTGACAGATCTGTCCGTTTTCATTCAGGATCGTGACCTGTGACACGATGTCTTTCATTTCACCGCCGTAGGCGCCGGCGTTCATCATCATCGCCCCGCCGATCGTCCCCGGGATGCCGGCCGCGAATTCCATGCCTGCGAGTTCATGTTTCAGCGCCTGCCTGGCGACAGCCGAAAGCAAAGCGCCTGCCTGGGCCACGATCGTTTTTCCGGTGACAAAGATCTGCTGCATGTTTTCAACTGTGCGGATCATCACGCCGCGGTATCCGCGGTCACCGACCAGAAGATTACTGCCGTTGCCAATCACCATCCACGGTACACTCTGTGAATTGCAGAGTGCGATCACGTCTCTGACTTCTTCGATCGACCGCGGAGAGACGAGATAATCCGCGGGTCCTCCGACTTTGAAAGTCGTATGTGCCGACATCGGCTCATCGGCCAGAACATTGTCTGCGCCGACGATGTTTTTCAGGAGTTCTTTCATATAATACCTTTCACTTGCAATGCTTTGTCAAATACGCTATGATGAGCGCACGAAAGGAGTGATCATCCATCGTGGATCCTGACATTGCGATACGCCTGGTTATCTTAATTATTCTGTTAATTCTCTCAGCAGTTTTTTCATCTGCCGAGACTGCTCTAACGGGTGCAAGCCCGATCAAAATCCGAACTTATCTCGAACAGCATCCCGATGATAAGCGCGCGAAAGCTTTTCTTGCGATCAATGAGAATCCGGCAAGAATGCTTTCGACGATCCTCGTCGCGAACAATGTCGTCAATCTGACCGCTTCGGCCATAACGACATCGATCGCCTATCGCTTCGGCGGACGGTTTGTCGGCCTTGCAACCGGTATCATCACACTGCTGATCCTGATCTTCGGCGAGATCACTCCGAAGACGACCGCCACGATCCATGCTGAGAAGATGGCGCTGATCTTTGCGCGTCCGCTGACAGTCCTGATGATTATTCTGACTCCGGTCGTCTTTATCGTCAACCTTCTCGCGAAAGGGATCCTGACGCTGCTCGGAATTAACAAAAAACGTTCAAAGACCTTCCTGACTGCCGACGAAGTCCAGACGATCGTCGATGTCGGCCATGAGGAAGGTGTAATTCAGACTGATGAAAAAGACATTATTCAAAATGTCTTCGAGCTGAAGGACTCGGCTGCCATTGAAGTCATGGTGCCGCGTGTTCATGTATCGGCGGTCAGTGTCGACATTCCGTATGAAGATCTTCTCGCCATTTTCAGAGAAGAAAAATACACGCGCTATCCCGTCTATGAGGATTCGCTTGACAATATCATCGGCATCATCAACATCAAAGATGTCCTGCTCGACTGGGAGAGCCGTTCCGACTTCTCCGTCAGAAACATCCTGCGCGAAGCCCGGTTCGTCTTCGAGTATAAGAAGATCGGCGAACTGCTCGCTGAGATGAAAGAGGCCTCGGAAAGCATGGCGGTCGTCGTCGATGAGTACGGCGCCTGGTCCGGCATCATCACGCTTGAGGATGTCCTCGAAGAGATCGTCGGAGAGATCCACGACGAATACGACGACGAGGGCGATGAGCTGGTCTTTGAGATCGCTCCGCGCGAATACCTCGTCGAAGGCGCGATCAGTCTCGACGACTTCAATGATCGTCTCGGCGCAGACATTTCATCCGACAACTACGAGTCTCTCGGCGGATTCATTATCGAGCACCTCGACCGGATCCCCGGCATCGGAGACTGGGTCACGACTGACGACGGAATTCGCATGATCGTCGAATCAGTCGATAAAAACCGTGTCGAACAAGTCCACGTCTGGATGCCGGAGCCCGATGAAGCAGAAGATGATTCTGCTGAATAATTTCCTGCGCTCAAACGTTACAGTTTATAGCGTTCCTCTTTCTTGACAATGATCTTCGGCGTCCCCTCGCTCTTATAGCTTTCTCCGCCGGGTACCGTCGAGCGGCTTTCAACGATGCAATTCTCAATATAGGTGTCATCGCCGATATACGCATCTCCGAGGATGATCGAATTCTTGATCCGGCAGCGGCTTCCGATATAGACCTGCTGGCAGATGATCGAATTCTCGACGATGCCGTTGATGATACTTCCGCTTGCGATCAAACTGTTGCGAACCGTCGCTTCAGGGTTGAATTTCGCAGGCGGCGCATCGACCAGCTTCGTATAAATATGCGGATATTCGCGGCAGAAATAATTCCTGATCCCGCTGTCGAGGAAGTCCATGTTGGTCTTGTAATAAGCGTCGACCGAATGCACGCTTGACCAGTAATTCTCCATCTTGTATCCGACAACTTTTCTGACGCGCAGATAACGGATAATAATATCCGATACGAGGTCGCTTCTGCCATCCTCCTCGCAGCGCTCGATCAGTTCAAGGAGCTGTCTGCGCCTGAAGACATAAATTCCGCAGGACACTGTGTTTGTGCTTGCAAGCAGCGGTTTCTCTTCGAATTCAACGATCCTGTTATCCGCATCCATCTTAACGACGCCGTACTGTTCAAAATCCGTATTCTCCGGCATATCCTTGCAGACAACTGTGATATCAGCGCCCTTCTCGATGTGATAATCCAGTACATCATTATAGTCCATCTTGTAGACTGCATCGCCCGAGCAAAGGATCACGTATGGCTCGTGGGCTTTGCGCAGCCACGATCTGTTCTGATAGATCGCGTCGGCTGTGCCGCGGTACCAGTCAGAATTCTCTTTGGTGATCGTTGGGGTAAATACATAGAGCCCGCCGTGTTTACGACCGAAATTCCACCACTTCGATGAATTCAAATGCTCGTTCAGCGAACGCGCGTTGTACTGTGTCAGAACCGCTACCTTCTGGATATGTGAATTGCTCATATTGCTGAGCGCAAAATCAATCGCTCTGTAGTGACCGGCGATCGGAACGGCTGAGGCCGCTCTCTTATTTGTCAGCTCTTTTAAGCTGTTATGGTTGCCGCCGGCGAGTATAATTCCGATTGCACGCATTTTACAGGCCTCCTTTACTCTTGATCAAGGTTCCACCCCCGGCCAGCAGACCTGAAGGATAGTCCGTCTCATCCGTTTCGCCCGCGATCGCGGTATTCTTACCGATCTGTACATTGTCCGGTATCACAGAATCTTCTCCGATCGTCACAAGTCCGAAGCTGTAAATATCCGGATAATTCTGGTTGACGGCGTCAGCGCCGCAGCCCATAACGACATTGCTGCCGATCGTGCTTCCCTCAGCGATCACGGCATGGTCGATCACACAGCCTTCTCCGATCGTTACATCGCGCATGATGATCGAATCGCGTACGATCGATCCCTTGCCGATCGTCACGCCTCCGCCGATGACGGAATGGTGCACATCGCCGAAAATTTCGGTTCCGTCGGAGATAATGCTTGTCGTCACATTGCTGTCAGCTGAAACATAAGCCGGCGGAATCGTATCGCTCTCTGTATAGATCTGCCAGAAATCCTCATACAGATTGAATTCCGGTACCAGATCGATCAGCTCCATATTGGCCTCCCAATATGACCCGAGCGTTCCGACATCTTTCCAATACCCCTCGAAGCGGTACGCGTACATCGGGCTTCCGTTCTCGTGCAGGTACGGAATCACGTGCTTTCCGAAGTCACAGCTCGGCTGATCCTGCAATTTGATCAGCGCATTCTTAAGCGTCTCCCAGTTGAAAATATAGATTCCCATCGACGCCAGATTGCTGCTCGGATTTGCCGGTTTCTCCTCAAATGCGGAAATCTTTGCTTCGTCGTCGGCAATCACGATACCGAATCGATGCGCTTCCTCCTTCGGGACCGGCATGACCGCGAGCGTCACATCGGCTCCCTTTTTCTTGTGGAAGTCAAGCATGACCTCGTAGTCCATTTTGTAGACATGATCGCCCGAGAGAATCAGGACATAATCCGGATGATACTGATTGATATATCCGAGATTCTGGTAGATCGCATTGGCTGTACCGGTATACCACTCAGAAGTGCCCGCATGGTTCTCATACGGAGGTAAAACGGTCACACCGCCAATCGTCTGATCAAGATCCCACGGCATACCGATACCGATATGAGTATTGAGCCGGAGAGGTTGATACTGAGTCAATACACCCACTGTGTCAACGCCGGAATTGATGCAGTTGCTCAGCGGGAAATCAATGATTCTGTACTTGCCGCCAAATGCAACCGCAGGCTTTGCGTTCTTGTCTGTCAGGACGCCGAGGCGGCTTCCCTGTCCGCCTGCCAGCAGCATCGCGACCATCTGTTTTTTAATCATGATCTCACCTCGCTTCATCAAAGCTACTTATACAGATACAGTTTACCACATTTATATGCACAGCGGGACATTTTACAGGCATAAATATATTCTCAGTTTAAAAAGGATAAAAAAGTTAATCACTGTCGAAAAAATCGACTGTTTTCTGCCCATCATTTGATGTACGATGAACTCCCGCTGAACTGAGACCGGTCTAATGCTTTTCAGTTCAGCTTTTTGAGCCGCGCAGCACAGAAAAAGCGTTTCGAGAGCCTGCTTGGCTGAACTGCGGCCAATTTAATGCCTTTTAGTTCAGCTTTTTGAGCCGCGCAGCACAGAAAAAGTGTCTCGAGAGCCTGTTTGACTGAACTGAGGCCAATTTAAAACCTCTTAGTTCAGCTTTTTGAGCCGCGCAGCACAGAAATAGCGTCTCGAGAGCCTGCTTGGCTGAACTGCGGCCAATTTAAAACCTCTTAGTTCAGCTTTTTGAGCCGCGCAGCACAGAAACAGCGTCTCGAGAGCCTGCTTGGCTGAACTGCGGCCAATTTAATGCCTTTTAGTTCAGCCAATCTGCCACAGCATTTGTCATATACATTATTTAGGGAGATTATCATGGAGCCATATAAAGAGCAGCTTAGAAATATTCTAACTGAATTAAATGAATTAGCAGCCTTCTATACTGACGTAATCAATAACAGCCCTGACGGCTGTTTGATTGCTCAAAAAAGCAGAGGTAAAACGCAGTTTCTCAGTTTTCGTATTGAAGACGGCCGGCGCGTCCGCAAAGGTATCACCAAAGATGAAAACATGCTGCGTGCGCTGGGTCATAAGGAGTTTGCTAAGGTTGCGCTGAATGCGGTGGAAAGTAATGCCGAGGTGATCAAAAAGGCTCTCGACAGGCTCCGGTCGCTTGAGCCAGAAGATTTATGTCAAATGCTCCGCCGGCCTTATTTGCAGTTACCGCAGGATTACTTGTTCGACAGAGAATTCCTCGCAACTAAGGCGCACTTGAATTACGAAGATCAAATACGGATCGAACGGCATCGGGGATGGGGGACCAAACCCTTCAAGCAATCAACTGCATTTGAAGAAAACAAAACGATCAAGACATCAGCCGGGTTCTATGTCCGGTCCAAAAATGAAGCACTGATCGTTGAAACTCTCCTCAAGTACGGCATTGAGTTTCACTATGATCAGGAATTTGAGCTGTGCGGTGAAATCATTGTCCCGGATTTCACCTTTGAAGGAGAGGACGGACAGGTATTCTTCTGGGAATATATGGGCATGATGAACCACCCGGACTATGCGCAGCACTGTCTCAGAAAACTTCAATTATATAATCATGCCGGTTTTGTACCCGGCGGCAGACTGATCGTAACGTTCAGCTATGGCGGAGGCATCGACATGGAGATGATCGATACAGTAATTCGTAACGAAGTGATTCCGAGATTGTAAAAGAGTCGCCGAAATAGCCGTAAATACTTGAAATCTTCAAATTTCTTCAATGACAAACTCCTCCAAAACGTGTATACTGTACAGGCACGCGCCCGAAACAGAGCGGTTTTTCTCTTCCTGAGGATGTGTGCGCCGACTGTTTCCCAGGGTGGAACAGTATGAACAGTAATTATATGAAGGAGTTTTGAATGAAAGAGAAAAGAGGGGCATTTTCAACTAAGCTCGGATTTGTGTTGTCGGCGGCAGGCGCTGCGGTCGGTCTTGGTAATATCTGGCGGTTTCCGTATCTGGCCGCAAAATATGGCGGAGGAGCATTTCTGCTGGTCTATCTGATTCTGGTCGCGACATTCGGCTATACGATGATCATTGCGGAGAGTACGATCGGCCGCGCATCGGGCAAGAGCCCTGTCGGGGCATTCCGTTTCTTCTCTGATTCAAAACTGATGAATGCCGGAGGCTGGTTAAATGCGATCATTCCGCTTTTGATCGTACCGTATTATTCGGTCATCGGCGGCTGGGTCTGTAAATACCTGTTCAGCTATCTGACAGTCGATCAGAAAACGCTGTCATCCGACGAGTTTTTCGGGTCGTTTATCACTGACGGCGCCAGCACCGAGATCTGGTTCATTGTTTTTACCGCCTTGGTCGTGCTCGTGATCCTGGCCGGCGTCAACAACGGAATCGAGCGGGTCGCGCGCTATATCATGCCGCTGCTTTTCATTCTCGCGCTGATCGTCTGTATTTACGGCGTGACGCTTCCGGGCGCGATGGAAGGTGTAAAATACTTCTTTATCCCTCACTTTAAAAACTTTTCTTGGATGACGATCGTTTCGGCGATGGGACAGATGTTCTATTCCCTCTCGATCGCCATGGGTATCCTGATCACGTTCGGATCCTATATGAGTAAGAAAACAAGCATCGATAAATCGGCAAGACAGGTTGAGATCTTCGACACGCTGATCGCCGTCATGGCAGGACTGATGATCATCCCGGCCGTCTTTTCTTTCTCAAAAGGAGATCCTGAAGTTCTGAAGTCCGGGCCGTCTCTGATGTTTGTCATGATGCCGAAGGTCTTCGCAAGCATGCGCGGCGGACGGATCATCGGCACGCTGTTCTTCCTGCTGGTCCTGTTTGCGGCACTGACCAGCGCGATCGCATTATTTGAAACGGTCGTATCGACGCTCCATGACGAACTCGGATGGGGAAGAAAAAAAGGAGCCGTCATTTCTGCCGTGATCATGATCGGCCTCGGGACGCTCTCGTGCCTCGGCTACGGACCGCTTGCCTTTATCACAATCATCGGTATGCCGTTCCTGGATTTCTTTGATTTCCTGACCAACTCGGTCATGATGCCGTTATCAGCGCTCGCGATCTGTATTCTCGTAACGCGTCATATGACGATCGAAAAACTGACCGAGGAAGTCACGATCGATGGTCATCCGTTCAAACGCCGGAAAGTCTTCGTCTTTATGATCCGTTATGTATGCCCGCTTTTCGTCGCGATCATTTTTGCAAGTTCGGTCGCCAGCGCATTCGGACTGATCAAAATCTGAGAATAAACCATGCCCGTTCATTATTGAACGGCAGCCGTTTGATAAGAGTACATTCTTCCTGTAAAATGTACAGGAAACACATTGTTTGCTGATATCGGCCGACATGGTCTGCCGATTCACTACAGCTGAAAGAGAGTCATATAATGGCAAAGAAAGAAAAACCGATTTACCAGTATATCAAGGAACATGTCAAGGACGGCGTGCTGCCTGAACAATTCCGGCTTCCCGAAGACCAAGACAGCGATATGAATTTCGCACCGGGCGCGAAAGACGGAATCTATATCTTCCATATCCCGAAGATTGAGAACTCAGATGACGAAAAAGACAATTTCCATGAGCTGGTCGACGCGATCTCCGACGGCCGCTTTGATCAGGCCGAAAACATGATCAAGCTGATCACAAAGGAAAAGCGCGTCCTGTCGATCATGGCAGATATTCAGGAATATGTCGCCGAGGAGATCGACAATCTGAACGATGAAAACCTGTTCAATTTCTCATGCTATCTGATCGAAAACGCAACCGACATCGAAAGTGTCAAGTTCGGCCTCGGACTTGTGCTGCTGTTCGAGTGTAAGGATGAAGGCTTTAAAGACACGATCCGCACGCTCGGATTGAGTGATGAATTCACACTTTATTCCGCAATCAATATGATGATGTGGTCATTCGGCAATGAGGAGATCTTCGAGCTCGCCAAAAAAGTCCGCGGATGGGGCCGGATCCACATTGTCGACCGCCTGCTTCCTGAGCGGAAGGAGATCATCGACTGGCTGTTCTACGAAGGCATCGACAACAATATCATGCCGCAGTACTCGGCATTTCCGTGCTGGTACAAGGGCGAGTGTGATAAGCGGATCAAAGAACCGATGACCAGGAAAGACTTTGACGCAGTATCGAAGATCATGGACGCAATGCTCGATGATGAGCCTGTGCCCGGGTTTTCGAATCTCCTGGCCAACGCATTTACCCCGCTGAAAGATTTCCTTGCGCGGGCTGCCGAGCAGGAATTAAATGACGATGACAAAAAGCTGATCGAAAAGATCCGCGACTACGCTAAAGACGAAGAACATCAGGTTGCGAAGATCGTTCCTCTCTGCGACGATCTGTTGAATAAATGATCTGTGGATAACAGTGTTCTTTCTACTCGCGGCGCAGAGCGTCGATCGGATTCAGTTCGGCGGCCTTGACCGAGGGGATCAGCCCGAAAACGGTTCCAACCGCCATCGACAATACAACGCCCAGAAACACTGAGGGCATACTGATCGCAGTCGGTGTTTTGGTAAGCATAGAAATAATGATCGACAAGGCCACTCCTGCTGCCACACCAAACACCCCTCCGATACCGGTCAATACAGCGGATTCTGTTAAAAACTGAAACAGGATCCGCTTTTTTGCTGCGCCCAGCGCCTTTTTAAGTCCGATCTCGCCGGCCCTCTCGGTGACTGTCACAAGCATGATATTCATGACGCCAATACCGCCGACAAACAGCGCGATGCCGGCGACCCATAGCAGCAGATTGTTCGTGCTTGCAGTCAGTTCCTGCTGCCGTCTGGCCTTTTCGACCAGATCTTCTGCCTGATAGGATAAATCCTTCCTGCCGGCAACCGACCGATTCATGATCTTGGCGGCTTCGCGCCCGATCCGGCTCATGTCGCCGGCTGAATCTGCGGCGACTGCGCAGTCCTCCGGTTCATCAAAGGAAAAGACCACCGGCCATACATCGCGCGGAATCAGCACAAGTCCGAACTCTTCCTCATATAATTCCTGATAATCAGACAGTGTCTCAATGACCGGCTCCGCTTCCCGCGCCTTTCTGATCAGACCGACAACCGTAAATGGTTCGCCTGACAAGTCAATGACCCCGCCGATACATCCGCCGGCCGGGAACAGGATCTCCGCAGCTGCCTCGTCGAGCAGCGCGGCTTTGTGCATCCTCTTGTAATCGGAGTTTAAAAACGATCTTCCGTCAATGACCTCATATCCGCGCGTGTTCAGATAATGTGAATCGATTCCGTGGATCCCGGCAGCGTCAAGCAGGTGTTCACCGCTGCTGACCGGTCCCGCGAATTCGCGGTGATAATAAAATGTCGCATCCACGGCGCCGTTTAACGCCCGGATCTCATCTTTTTGTCCGGCAGTCACCGGCCGGACTCCCTCCGGTCGTTCATAATCCAGAGAAACCGGTTCGCCTCCCTGACTCAGCCGGACCGTCACATTGTTGTTTCCCGCTCCGATCATCTTCTCCATGACTGCCTGATTGGTCCCTTTGATCGCCGAGACGATCGCAATGATCGAAGCAATGCCGATGATCACTCCGAGTATGGTGAGAAACGAGCGCATTTTATGGGAGCTAATGCTTTTCAGCGCTGTTCTGATATCCTCCTGCATCCCTGATCGTCTCCTATGACCGTTCACTCCTTGTACAGATCGTCAAGCGTTCCCTTTTGTGTCTTCATACCTTCCGCGATATGCTTTCCGTATGGAAATGCGATCCAGTCGTCTTTCTTAAGACCCGAAATGACCTCGTATGCATCACTGTAACTTCTGCCGATCCCGATGAACACGCGCTCCAGTTTTCCGTTCTCTCCGCGTTTCAGAACATATTTTCTGCCGTTGTCCCTGCGGACAAATGCTTTCATCACGCGGAGTCCGGAATCATGCTCAGGTTTGTCACTTAATAACTCGATCCCGACGCTCTCATTTTCTTCGAACTGTACATCTTCACCGGAGATCTTAGCCGTAAACTGATACATCGATAAACCGTCGTCTGCTGCAAATTGGCCGCTTGTATCCGGACAATATGATATGTGATCGATGTCGGCGGCCGCTTCGCTTCCGTTCTGCCATGATATCAGCCTGATCCTGTCTCCTTTCCGGAAGCTGCCGATCAGGCGTTCGCTGATGCCTCCCCGGACCGTACAGCCTCTGCTTGAACCGATCCGTATAAATGCCTCTCCGCTCTGCGGCGGATGCTTCGGATCACCGACTTCCCTGACAATGCCGTCAGCCGATGCCCTAATCGTGCCGGGCCCAATCGCCTCTTTTGATTTCTTTTCCTTAAGCAGCTCCTCTTTAAGATCCAGTTCCAGCTCCTTGCGCAGTTTCTGATCCTGTCCGGCTGATCTGGTTTTGTTCTCGATCTTCATTCGTTCAAGCCGACAGCTCTCATAGGCCAGCTGAGCCTTTCGTGTATCGCAGACCAAAAGGATATCTCCCTTCTTCACAGACTGACCTTCTTTGACCCTGACTTCCTTAACAGTCATCGAATCTGTCAGATAAACACGTTGGGTTGTTCCGGACGTGACAATACCCTCAACGGTCTCTTCAGGCTCGACGTAACTGCCGTCATCAAACTCACTCACCCGGACGACGGTCACACAGCTGGGGTGCACAGATCTGCGGATTCCGGCACCGATGCCGGCAAGCATCGCAGCTGTGACCAGAATACCAAGCGCAATATAAAGTCTATTCCCGGAAGCCATAGATCTCCCCCTCCGACAGTTCACCGTCGCAGATCGTCACGACACGCCGCGCATGACGGGCGATCCTGATATCATGTGTGATCATCAGGATCGTCATCCCGTTTTTATTGAGTTCTCTGAACAATTCCATCAGACGGGCGCCGGATCCTGAATCAAGCGCTCCGGTCGGCTCATCGGCCAGCAGGATCTCTGGTTGATTGGCCAATGCGCGGGCGATCGCGACGCGCTGTTTCTGTCCGCCTGACAGCTGATCCGGCCGAAAGCTGAGCCGGCCGGCCAGTCCGACTCTTTTTAACAGTGCGGCTGCGCGGTCCCTGCGTGCCGCGCGCGGAATACCGGCATAGCTCATCGGAAGTTCAACATTTTCCAATGCATTCAGATACGGCAGAAGATTGAACGTCTGAAAAACGAACCCGATCTTCTTTGCGCGGATCTCTGAAAGCTCATCATCTCCGAGCCCGCTGACGATCCTGCCGCCGATCCTGACCGTGCCTGAAGTCGCCTGATCCAGACAGCCGATAATATTCAGCAGTGTTGATTTGCCTGAACCGGACGGCCCCATGACCGCCGTATACTCCCCTCGGCCGATCGAAAAACCGATATTCTTAAGGACGGGCACTTCCCATGCCCCATCATAATAGTTTTTATATACATTGCTCAGCTCGACCAGCATCAGAGTCATTCCTCCTCTTCCCCGTTGTCAGCAATGATATAGACATGCTGACCGATCATCAGCCCGCTGCTGTCTTTGATATCGACATAGAACGGATAGACGCTCGAGGTCGTGCTGTCGACATCTTCGCTGCCTTCGTCCATATCACCCGCCGGGTCGTTCTGCGCATTGCTCCCCGGATCGCAGGACCCGACCTCCGTGACGATTCCCCTCCAGGTCTTTTCATCGATACGCGAATGGATCATGACAGTCATCCCCTCTGTGATCTCTGCCATGTTCTGCTCATTGACCGATGCCCTGACCCGCAGAGAATCAGCCTGCATGATCGTCATGAATTCATCGCCGGGCTCTTCTTCGCCGCCTGTCTGCGAACGGTTGACCGAACTGACGACTCCGTCGATCCTGCTTTTTACGGTTGCATGTTCGATCGAATTCCTGATCCTTGCCAGCGAAGCCTGCTTTTCGGAAATCTCGATATCAGCTTTCTTTGCGGCAAGCTCCTGCTCCCGGATCTGCAGCGCATAATTGCCCTGTTCTGCCGCCGGCGCCTTATCCTTGTCCCTGTTAAGCCCGGCGATCGTCGAATCGATCGCGATTCTTTCATATTGAAGCCTTGCGAGATCGATCTCGGTCTGCTCCTGCTCCCCGCTGAGCCTGTTCGTGTCATATTCAAACAGGGGATCGCCTTTTCTGACCTTATCGCCGGGCCTGACATGGATCTTAGCGACAGCACTGCCTCCGGACAGGCAGACCGTCCAACTGTTCTTCGGCTCAACGATACCGGCGAAGCGATTGCGCATGTCGGGCGCCGGCTCCTGATCCCTGATCTTCTCTGCCGTGCCGGAGTTCATATGGCCGGACTTTTCGTAATGATTTTTCCAAACAATAAAAAAAGCCGCTGCTGCGGCGGCTGTCAGAATGATGACCATCGCGGAGGCGATGATCCTGTATTTTGTTCTCATTGATCAAACCCTGTCTTGAAGCAACAACAAGTCTGCACTAATCTCATTTCCTGTATTATTATACCACAAAAGCTGCGTCGAGTCCACCCGGCGCAGCTCCTGTAAACGTCTGTCACAATATGTGATCCTATCGCACCGGCACATGCCCGGCCGTGCAGACAAATCCGTCCTCGGTCAGTTTTCTGAACAGACAGCAGCTGCAGGCGCGCTTCTTAGTTTCTTTGAACCGGTCGATACAATCGTCGTCCAATTCGAAAAAGTCACATGAATCATGCTTTCTTCTTTTGTTGAAGTCATCCGGCCCGTACGGTCTCCACATGTCGTCATTGCCAAGTGTGCACAGCAGCGTGAACTCTCCGTTGTCGAGCACCGCTTTCGCATTGTCGATCAAGACGATATGTTCATGGAATCCCAGCTTGCTGCCTGTGCGGTCAGCGAATTTCGGGTCGATCGCATATGTGCCGCGGAATCCTCCGATGCACAGCGCGACGCTTCCGTATTTGCGCGATGAAAAACCTGTCATATCGTAGGTTCCGACAAACTGGCCGTCATCGCCTCCGAGCCTGAGTCCGATCGCCGCATAGGCGGCTTCCGCTTTGTCCCGGTCTCCGTATACGATGATATCGCTAAATGTCTCTTCGACGGTCAGTGTATCTTCTTCTGTCACACCTTCACGTTTCATTTTCTGTCCGAACCGGATCAGGTCGATATAATGCCCTCTGATCTGTGAAACGCGTTCGCGGTCTGCGTGTGACGCGATGTCCTCTCCCTTATCATCCGGATTCTCCATGAAGACCGGCAGAATGCAGATGCAGATGTCCGGATCGGCTTCAGCCATGTCTGCCGCCGTCTGCCTGACTTTGCCGACATCATCGACCGGAACATCGACATCGAAGGCTGCCGCTGTCACCTTGTCGGAAGAACCGGCTTGCGGCAGAAGCAGATGCTCGGTGATCCCCATGATCGTTCGCGCGTCCACCCCGGCTTTTACAGCCTCAAACAACTCTTGAGCACAGGCTGTCGCTTTCGGCATTTCCGGGTGATCGGTCTGAGCGCACACACCGGCATAGATCTTGCAGTATTCACTTGAAAAAGCTTCCGGTAAAAACATTTGAAATCTCACTCCTCTTACTGCGTCTTAGGCGGAATAAATGTCACATCTCCGCCATACATGGTTGTATCTGAAAAGTCCCACCACTCGCCCCTGTATCCGGTAAAGCCGTGGCGGGTCATCACATCTTCAAGAAGTCTCGCGTTGTCTGCGGCTTCCTGTACGATGTCGCTGAAGTCTCTGTCAGCCGCCGTTGAGAAATCATCAAATTCGGTCGGCATACGGACATAGCTGCCGTCAAGCGCAACAAGCGTAATGTCGACCGTGTCTCCGCGGCTGTGGGATGTAATTCCGTTGTTCGGATTCGCGACATAAGTCGGATTGGGACAGACTTCCCAGAGTCTGCGCTGCGCCTCGACCGGTCTGAAGGCATCCCATATCTTGAGTCCCAGCCCCTTTGCCGCCAGTTCGTCCTGCGCCCCCTTCAGCTTCATGACGGTTCCGTAGCGCAGATAAGCATCATTGAAATCATAAATCACCTGACCGGTAAAATTGTCGGCCGTCGCGTATTTCAAATCAACAGCGATGTCGGGAATATAGTCCCTGACCCGGACAAATTCTTCGTTCGCAACCACCGGCGCCTGCTTTATTTCAAACTCCTGAACAATCGGTTTAAACAGTTCCGAACCATGCAGCGACAAGGCTGCGGCGATTGTGATGACTAATGCTCTGAACATAAATCAAGTATATCATATCCGTGTATTAAATTGACAGAATTCCTGTTCTATGCTATCATTTTCGGGATGAAAGGAGTGGAACTGTGACCCAGAAGCGTCGAACAATTTTACCCGATTGCGCGGTCAGTTACACTTCTTATTTTTGTATAGATTTTTTCTGTGACGGAGCTGCCTGATCGGCAAGCTCTTTATTTTTGTATGACACTTACGTTGCTGACGGCGGATAAAAAAGGGACAGCGTATGAAGCAAGTGAACTACACAATCGACGGGCAGCGGCAGCTGACCGATGAAGTTTATGAGATTTGTCTGGCCGGGGACACTTCGGCTATCACGACCCCCGGGCAGTTTGTCAATCTGAGGCTCGAAGGACTTTATCTGAGACGCCCGCTGGCAGTCTGTGATGTTGTCGACGGCCATCTGGTCCTGATCTACAAGATCATCGGACGCGGGACCGACGCTATGACGCATATGCAGCACGGCGACAAACTCGATCTTCTGGTCGGCCTCGGCAACGGATACAATGTCAATGCCTGCGGCGATCATCCACTGCTGATCGGCGGAGGAGTCGGTGGCCCGTCACTCTACTGGCTTGCCTGCAAGCTGCTTGAAATGGGCAAACATGTCACCGTCATCCTCGGTTTTGCGTCGAAAGACAAGATCTTCTATGAAGATGAATTCAGACGGCTCGGCACTGATGTGCTGATCACGACAGACGACGGAACCGCCGGCATCAAAGGATTTGTCGCCGACGCGATCCCGGAAGCCGGCAATTATGACTATGTCTATGCCTGCGGTCCGGAAATGATGCTTCGGGACATTTACAATGCGACGACAGTCGACGGTGAGTATTCATTTGCCGGACGTATGGGATGCGGATTCGGTGCCTGCCGCGGCTGCAGTGTCAAGACGAAAAAAGGAATCAAACGTATTTGCAAGGAAGGTCCGGTCCTGACAAGAGGAGAGATCATATGGTGAATCTGAAGGTTGACCTTTGCGGTATCACGATCGACAATCCGATCATCCCGGCGAGCGGAATCTTCGGGTACGGTTACGAATTTGCCGATTACTATGATATCAACTGCCTCGGAACATTTTCGTTCAAGGGAACAACGCGCGATGAGCGGTTCGGCAATCCACAGCCGCGCATCGCCGAATACGACTATGGCGTACTGAATGCGACCGGTCTCGAGAATCCCGGTGTCGACGCAGTCATAGCGGAAGAGCTTCCGAAGCTCGCGAAAGTCTTCCACAAGCCGGTCATGGCCAACATCAGCGGTTTCTCGCTCGAAGAATATGTCGAAGTCGCCGAAAAAATGTCGGCGTCAAAGCAGGTCGGCTGGCTCGAAGTCAACATTTCCTGCCCGAATGTCCACGGCGGCGGCATGGCATTCGGCACTGATCCCAAAGCTGCCGCGACTGTCACAAAAGCTGTGAGAGCCGTGACGAAAAAGCCGATCATCATGAAACTCTCGCCAAATGTCACCGATATCACTGAGATCGCCAAAGCCTGCGAAGCCGAAGGGGCGGACGGACTCTGCCTGATCAATACACTGATGGGCATGCGGATCGACTTGCACAGGCGCGCCCCGCTGCTCGCGAACACGACCGGCGGTATGTCCGGACCCGGAATCTTCCCGCTCGCGCTGCGCATGATCTGGCAGACTTACGAGGCCGTTAAGATCCCGATCGTCGGAGCCGGCGGTGTCAGCCATGCCCGCGGCGTGATCGAAATGATGATGGCCGGCGCGGCTGCCGTCGAGATCGGCGCCGCCAACCTGGTCGACCCGTATATCTGCCCGAAGATCATCGATGATCTTCCCGGTGTTATGAAGGGACTCCGTATCGAAGATATCAACGATATCGTCGGCGTGGCACACAGGCGCTGACGCACAAAACTGAAAGATGACTGATTCTGTGATGAATACTAATACACTTCCAAATAAAGATGTTATTGTCGCACTGGATTTTCCGACCGCCGAACAGACACTCGCGTTTTTAAGTCAGTTTGGTGAACGAAAGCCGTTTGTCAAGATCGGCATGGAGCTGTTCTATGCCGAAGGACCGGCGATCATCCGCGAGATCAAAGCGCGCGGGCACAAGATCTTTCTCGATTTGAAGCTGCACGATATTCCGCACACTGTCGAGATGGCAATGCGTGTGCTCGCAGGTCTCAATGTCGACATGGTCAACTGCCATGCGTCCGGGACGATCACGATGATGGAAGCCGCGCTGAGCGGACTGGAGGCGGACGGATCAAAGAAACGTCCCCTGATCATTGCGGTCACGCAGCTGACTTCGACAGACGAAGAGCGGATGCACCGCGATCTTCTGATCGACCGTCCGCTTGACGAGGTCGTCACCGCCTACGCGAAAAACGCATGCAAAGCCGGACTCGACGGCGTTGTCTGCTCACCGCTTGAAGCCGCTAAAGTCCATGAAGCCTGCGGCGGAGCATTTATCACAGTGACACCGGGCATACGGCTTGCCGGCGACGCAAAGGGTGATCAGAAGCGTGTGACGACACCGGCTGACGCAAAAGCACTCGGTTCCGACTTTATCGTCGTCGGGCGCTCGATCACAGCGGCCGCGGATCCGGTTGCGGCCTACAACCGATGCGTTGAGGAATTCCTTGGATAACAGTCATTATAAATAAAAAAGGAGATTTGATATGGCTGATTATAATCAAATTAGTTCGGTCGGCTCAGCTGACACTGCGGTCAGGATCGCAGCCGATCTGCTGAAGATCAAAGCAGTATTCTTCCGCCCGAATGAGCCGTTTACGCTTGCGAGCGGTATCAAGAGTCCGATGTACTGCGACAACCGTTTGACGTTGACGGCGCCCGACGTGAGAAATGATGTCGAGAACGGTCTTGTCGAACTGATCCGCGACAATTATCCGGATGTCGAAGTCCTGATGGGCACGTCAACAGCTGGTATCGCGCATGCCGCGATCGTCGGACATATCACTGGACTGCCGATGGGCTATGTCCGCGGCGGAAGCAAGGATCACGGCCGCAAGAAT
>CACYEU010000090.1 GCA_902773445.1 uncultured Lachnospiraceae bacterium
CCTCAGATCAAAAAGATCAACGGCGTCGATAAAGCTGATTTTGAGCCTCCTATGACCGAAGAACTGAAGGCCGAGTACGATAAGAAAGTGACCGAAGAGAAAAACGCCGGGATCAGTGCGGGAATGACCGCTCATGCCAAGGAGTACCAACAGAAATATGCAACAAAGAATGAGGAAGGCACTCCGGTCCTCGGCAACAAGATCATCGCGCTTGTCGACAATGATTGTTCAGCAGGCAGCGCGCTGGCCGGTGAAGACTTTAACGGAATTCCGAATGACCGGCTCGCGAAGTCAGTCGAAGAGGCCGACACTCTCCTGTTCGTCTACGAGTACCATGAGCTTGTCGGTTCCTATTCGAACGGCGGCGGAAACGCAAACAAGACATACACGATGGTCATTACGATCGATAAGAAAAACGGTGATAAACGCGCAGCTCACGTGGTCGGTGTAACAGATCCTCCGGAGTCGATCAAGATCGTCAACGGCATGCCGTTCGGCGCTTCCGGAGAATTTTTAGTTGACGAAGCACTGGCTTATGTTAAGACGCTGTTGTAAAATAAAATCAGACATCAATCACAATGCAAACTGGAGGTGCCTATGTTCTGTCCGTCATGTGGAAGTCAAATAGATGATGATTTAAAGTTTTGTCCGTCCTGCGGGTTTATGCTGAGCACTGCCGAGACAGCTGCAGAAACGGCTGAGACGCCGTCAGAGCAGGCGGTCCCTGAGACCCGTTCCGTTCCGGTCGGAGAACCGGAAATTACGGCAGACGCGCCTACGGAGCCTGCTGCGACACCCATGGGGCCGACAGCTGTCCCTGTTGAACCGGTTGCTGCTGCGCCGCCTGCGCCCAAACCGAAGAAATCCAGGAAGGGACTGATCATTGCGTTGGCTGCAGTGGCCGTCGTTATCGCAGGGGTGCTGATCACACGCGCTGTGATCAACAATATGCATCAAAAGGACTATGACGCGGCACGCAAACTGCTGGTCGCCGAAAAATATGAGGATGCAAAAAAAGGATTTGAAGAACTCGGCGGTTTCAAAGATTCCAAAGAACAGGCCGAGTACTGCGATCAGTGCATCGATTACAAGGAAGCCGAAGATCTGATGGCTGACGGCAAGTATGACGAAGCTGAGAAGGCATTTAACAAGCTCAAGAATTTCAAGCAATCCGAATCAAAGAGCGTTCTCTGTTCACAGTTGAGTCAGTATGAAGACGCCGAAAAACTGTTCTCCGAAAAGAAATACGCCGAAGCGAAAGCGATCTATGACAAACTTCCGTCCGACGCTGAGAACTTCCCGGAGGCTTCCGCGCACAAACAGTACTGCATTAATAAAGCCTCCTACAATGCGGCAATGGAAAAGCTCAAAGCAAAGAAGTATTATGAGGCTTACAAAGCATTCAACGCGCTCGGCAATTTTGAGGATTCGAAGCAGAGAGCGCAGTCCTGTACTCAGCCCTTCCCCGCGACCGGACAGACCTACCGCAATCCCAAGCACGCGGCCGGAGGCGTATCTTTGACGATCGTTCCTCCGTCGAACGGCCAGTACAACTATCTGAAGATCTACACCGGCAGCGATCTTGTCAGCTGTGTTGCGCTCGGCAAAAACCAGCGGGCGACGGTCAGTCTTGCCGCCGGATCCTATACGATCAAAGATGCTTACAGCAACGGTCCGTGGTTTGGCGGAACCGATATGTTCGGAGACAGCGGCACGTATGTCAAACTGACCAACGGATCCAGCGATACCTTCACACTGAATGCCAACATGATCTACACGCTGACCCTTCGCTCCGGCACTGCCGGCGGCGGTACATCGGTCGGCTCCAAAGGTGAGAACCGCGGCAGTTTCTGATCGCCAGAATTCTTCTGCACAGGCAAAAGGTGACGGCTTCATCGGCCGTCACCTTTTTTATTCATATCTGATTCATTTCACGCATTTGAGTGCGATGCCTTCCTGGATCCATCCGTACTTCGGTAACGTATCATACTCTTTCCGGCTCATTGTCAGATGATGTGCGCCAACCTTAAATTTATTGTTGTACAATCTGTAGATCGGCTTGCTTCCCCCTGAATAGAATACCGGTTTCCTGTTATTATCGTATGTCCACCCATATTGAGTCGTCAGGACCTTTGCCTCATTCTGACTCGATGTATAATGATGATCACCCGATTTTTTGTTGTACAGACGATAGACACCCTGACCTTTTGTCGGCGCATGCCATGCTGTTCCCTCCTGCTTCCATCCGTAACCCGGGAGCACCGAGTATTCTTTGCTGCTGGATGTCCACAAATGCTCCTTTGTTTTAGGATTGTACAGCCGGTAGATCGTTATTGAATCCGCTTCTTTCTGCGTGATCTTAAATGTTACGCTCTTCGATCCGATATAATCACTTTCTTCGAGTGCAGTGATAATAACTGTTGCAGTGCCTGCGTTGGTATTATTCCTGTATTCCGCCTCGTAGTGTTCTCCTTTGACAAGTGTTCTGCTTCCCATTTGGACGTCCGGTTCAGGCGTCAGGGGTTCACCCGTATAAATCTGATCGTCGATCGTGATGATCGCGTTTTTAAGATCCGCTGCTCTTTCGTATGTTTCCTTTGCCGTCTCATAGGCTTCTGTCTTTTCGTCAAGTATCCTTATTGCAGCATCCATTAGTTTTTTTGCGGCATCGGCTTGAGATTTTGACTCATCGGCCGTACTGCGCGCGTTCTGCGCATCCGCCTTTTTATCTGCAGCTTCCTCAGCAAGTTCCGCGACTTCTCCGTAATCAGCATAAGTTTCCGGATCTGTCTTATCAATTGCTTCAGCCGCCTCTTTTTCGGCCTCGGCTGCATCAAGTGCTTGATGTGCTGTTTCCATTTCATTTTGTTTGCGGGCAAGAGTCTGCTTTGCCGCATCCCATGCGGTTTCAGCGTTTGTTTTTTCAATCACCGCATTAACCAGTTCTGCCTGCTTACCCTTGAGTGCTTCTGCAGCAGTATCATAGTCCTCCTGAGCCTGCCTCAGTTCAGCTTTCAGATTCTGAAGCTCATTCTCAGCTTTCACGAGTGCTTCAGGTTTATCCTTCAGTTCGTTGACCCGCTCCTGAGCGTTCTCAAGCGCAGATGCGACATCTTCAAACCATGCATCAAGTTCATCCTCGAAGTCATCGACGGTGACAGAGGTCGAAGTGTCGCCGTTAAACTCCTGAGAAGCTACACAGGGATAAGCTGTTGTCATTGTGATCAGATCTCTTCCGGCACAAATATAACAGACTCCCGTCGCTTTAAAATCATTGTCAACGATGCTGTCATAGTGGCCGGTGACATAATCGCCGGTGCTGGAATCGCGCTGCATACCGTTGATAAACGACTTCATTGTCTGATACCATGGGGCGCCGAACGGATCATACGGATATCCGTTTGCCTGAGATTCAGCCAGCACACTGTTGACAATGCTTTCATTGACATCGATTCCGCTCTCGTTGGCAATAGCCCCCATTCTCTCTTTGTAATACCATCCGTGATATGGGTCCCACCCGCGTTCGCTGGATGCGGAACTGTATGCCAGATTCTCGCCGCTCGTCCACGAATTTCCGGACTTCCAGAATTTCCAGCCTTCTGATCCTCTCATCAGAAAATGTCCCGTCTTAAAAACGGCGATCGCACCGGACATGATTGCGGTTCCCATCAGTTGATAGCTGACCTTCAGCGCCTCCGCGTTATGAACGGGCAATGCCCGGTGATCATTGGTTTCACGGATATAACCAATACTCTTTTTCAGGTTCTCATATGAACATGCCTGATCGACGAGTTTTTCAAAAACCGGGGAATTAGCTGCATCCGCAACCGATGCATAAGTATTGCCATCGGTATCTTTGGCGACCGGACTAAACACAACGCTTGAATAGGTTTTGCAGATGGCGGTCATTTCTTCCAGATCATAACCGTTCAGTTCATTGATCTTTTGATTGATGAATTCACGCCCTGCACGATCATATGCAGCCTGCGCTTCTTCAAGTGCCGCCGCTGCTTCGGCTTTGTCCTGCTCCCATGCTGACGTATAAGACTCTACGACACCTTCCTTCTCCTCGATCTGATTCGGCAGAGCGCTGATCACTTCTTCCGCTTCCCGGATCGTGTTTTCCAGTTCGCTGATTTCGCCTTCAAGCCGTTCTGTCTTCTCCTCTGCTGCTGTGACCGCATTAGCCCTGAGCGCTTCTTCCCGCTGTGCCTCGTCATACTCGTTTTCCGCATTGTTTGATGCTTCAAGCGCCTGGTTATATGTTGACCGGGCATTTTCTTTTATCGACGCTATCGCATCATCCAGTGCCTGTTCAGCATTGTCTGCTGCAGTTTCGGCAGACTGTGCCGCCGCCTCATCCTGATCATAGATTGCTTTTTGATCCTGATAAAACTTTTGAGAAAGACTGACATTCTGCGCGGCTTCCTCCATCTCTTCCCGTGCCGTCTCCATCGCGGCTTTAAGCGTCTTGATATCCGGCTCTTCACTTTCAGCCAATACATATGCCGCCGGGCATATGAACATCATTGATGCAGCAATCAAAACAGCCGTCGAACGTTTGATTAACTTCTTCATTCCCAATTCCTCATTCCATTCATTCCGGTGCAGTTTTTCGAGTTGCGCAGTATAATAACTGACACATTATTTTATCATCGACCGGTTTGCAAGCGCAATTACAGCCAGTTGGTTCTGTAAAAACATCCGATATTTCCATATCTCCGCTTGCCTTGAATTTCCCCGTCTTTTTCACTATAATCTTACCTATGGACAAGCAGAAAAGAGAGCCAATTAAACATCGGATCTTTGAGATCATTCAGATCGGCAACAGGACAGACACTGCAAGCCGCGCGTTTGACTACTTTATCATGGGTGCCATCATTCTGAATATCATTGCGATGTTCGCCGGTACATTTGAACAAATGGCTCCTTACAAACGTACTTTGCATACGATCGATGTCGTGACTGTCATGTTCTTCATTGTTGAATATCTGCTTCGGATCTGGACGGCAGGCTATCTGTTCCCGGAATACTCCTATCCGAAAGCCGTCAGGCATTTTATTTTCTCGTATGACGGTATCGTTGACCTGCTGACGATCATTCCGGTCTTCTTCCTGAGCGGATTCGTCGTCTTCAGAATGCTGCGTGTCGTCAGGATCCTGAAACTGTTCAAGATCAATCAGAACTTTGATTCATTTAACGTGATCACTTCTGTTCTCAAGGAAAAGCGCATGCAGATCGCATCCAGCGTCTTCATCATTCTGATCCTGATGCTTGCGGCGTCGCTGTCGATGTACAGTGCCGAACATGCTGCTCAGCCTGAGAACTTTAAAAACGCATTTTCAGGCATCTGGTGGTGTGTGTCGACGCTTCTGACGATCGGTTACGGAGATATTTATCCGATCACACTGGCCGGCAAGATCATGGCGATCATCATTTCGTTTTTGGGTGTCGGAGTTGTCGCGATACCGACCGGCATCATTTCAGCCGGATTTGTCGAGCAGTACACCGAGCTGTCCAATAACACCGATGAGACCGACATCCATCTGCAGTCGGTCGACATTGATTTCGACAGCGCGTGGATCGGCAAATCGATCCACGAAGTCGACAGTGAATACGGCTATGCGATCGTGCTCGCCAAGCGCGGCGACGCAACGTTTCTTCCGACAAAAAGCGATCATTATCTGGTTCAGGCCGGCGACAGTCTTGTCGTCTACCATCATCAGAAGTCAACAATGAATGCGTAAGTTAACCATTGCGTTTAGAATAGAAAGGAATTGCCATGTATAAAGTCAATACGAATTTCCTGAAGCTCCCCGGCAGCTACCTGTTTTCTAACATCGCCCGAAAGATCAGAGAATACAGCGAAGCTCATCCCGACGATGAGATCATCCGCCTCGGCATCGGAGATGTGACGCAGCCGCTGGCTCCGGCAGTCGTAAAAGCCCTTCACGATGCAGTCGATGAGATGGCCGATGCCGGATCTTTCAAGGGTTACGCTCCGGATCTCGGATACGAATTCCTGCGCAATACGATCGCGGAGCACGACTATGCTGCGCGCGGATGCAAGATCGATCCCGATGAGATCTTTGTCTCGGACGGTGCCAAATGCGATTCCGCAAATATTCAGGAACTCTTCTCTGTAAACAACCGCATCGCTGTCTGTGACCCGGTTTACCCGGTCTATGTCGATTCAAATGTCATGGCAGGACGCACCGGCACCTACGATGCTGAAACCGGCACCTGGAGCGATGTCATCTATATGCCCTGCACTCAGGACAACGGCTTTGTTCCGGAGCTTCCGAAATATGATCCCGACATCATCTACCTTTGTTTCCCGAACAATCCGACCGGCGGCACAATGACCAAAGAGCAGCTTCAGCGCTGGGTCAACTACGCGAACAAGAACGGCTCGGTCATCATCTACGACGCTGCCTATGAAGCATATATCTCAGAGGCAGATGTGCCGCATTCGATCTACGAATGCGACAACGCGAAGTACTGCGCGATCGAGCTTCGGAGTTTCTCAAAGAATGCCGGATTTACCGGTGTCCGTCTGGCGTACACCGTGGTTCCGAAAGAGCTCGGTTTCTACAATTCATCATTCGGTGAAGCGCGGCTTCACGATATGTGGGCGCGCCGGCACGGAACCAAATACAACGGAGCCCCCTATATTATCCAGAAAGCCGGCGAGGCAGTCTACTCCGATGAGGCACAGGCGCAGCTCAAAGAACAGGTCGGCTATTATATGGAAAACGCCCGCATCATCAAGGATGGCTTGACTGATGCAGGCTATCAGGTTACAGGCGGCGTCAACGCGCCTTATATCTGGTTGAAGACTCCGGGTGATATGACAAGCTGGGAATTCTTCGATCATCTGCTTGAGACAGCCCATGTCGTCGGTACACCGGGTTCAGGCTTTGGACCTGCCGGAGAAGGCTATTTCCGACTGACGGCGTTCGGCAGCCGTGAGAATACCGAAAGGGCGATCGAGCGGATCAAAAAACTCTGATCACAGCGCTCTGCGGTAGATTTCCGCCATATCTTTTTCATACAGCGTTCTGGCCGAACCGAGCGAACCACCGTTCGACTTCGCGCAGTTCGCTGCCATTTCCAGAATCTGTTCCTCCGTGGGTTCGATGCCGAGCTCACGGAGGTTTGTCGGCATACCGATCCTTTTGTAAAACAGTTCCACTTCCTCAATGCCGGACAATGCCGTCTTCAGGTCATTGCCGTAATGACGGACATTCATGACATTGACAGCAAATTTCACAAAGCGATCCAGACAATCGCGATAGACATAGCGTGCCCAGCTTCCCCAGATCGCTGCAAGGCCGGCGCCGTGAGTCACATCGAACATGCCTCCGAGTTCATGCTCCAGTCTGTGGCATGCCCAGTCACCGCCGTCTGTCCCGCATCCGGTCAGCCCGTTGTGGGAGAGACTTGACGCCCACATGACTTCAGCGCGGGCATTCGCGTTGTCGGGATCAACATGCAGAATGATCGCCTGTTTCATAACAGTTTTCATCAGAGCTTC
>CACYEU010000091.1 GCA_902773445.1 uncultured Lachnospiraceae bacterium
GAAGGCTTTTGCTCCTTTGCCGTACACTTCTTCCGCGACAGTAAAGAGAACCTCGACGTCTCCGTGCGCGTCTCCGCTCTCCGAAACAAGACGGATCCCTTCCAGGATCTCGACGATTCCGCACACGTCGTCCGCGCCGAGAACGGTCGTCCCGTCTGATGTGATCTTTCCGTCCCGCAGGACCGGCTTTTTGCCGATCCCCGGTTCAACGGTATCCATATGCGCAGAGAACAACATCGGTTCCTTTGGCGCGGTGCCATGCAGGATCCCATACAGATTGCCGGTCGGAGAACCAAAAGGCTCTCCGGCCGCATCTTCCTGTAACTCAAAACCCAGCGCCCCGAGTTCATTTTTTAAGACCGCGGCCACATCTTTCTCGTGAAAGCTGACAGAATCAAACCGGGTCAGCTCCAAAAACTGCTCTGTAATTCTGTTTTTTGCTTTGTCACACATCATTCAAATGCTCCTGTCTGGCGTTCCCAGAGTCCGGCGTACTCGCCGCCGTTTTGGACCAGCTCCTCGTGGGTCCCCTCCTCGATGATCTCGCCGTCCTTGAGTACGACGATCCGGTCGAGGCTCGAGACCGTCGAGAGCCTGTGCGCGATCACGATCGAGGTGCGGTCCTGCATCAGATTTGACAGAGCCTCCTGTATCAATTTTTCACTCTCGGAGTCAAGCGCACTCGTCGCCTCATCGAGCACCAGGATCGGCGCGCCCGTCAGGATCGCCCGTGCGATCGCCACACGCTGCCTCTGTCCTCCCGAAAGCTTGACGCCGCGTTCGCCGGTGATCGTCTCGAAACCTTCCGGCAGCTTTTCGATAAATTCAAGCGCGTTGGCCTTCTCGGCCGCGTCTTTGATCTCTTCAAATGAAGCATCCGGCCGTCCGTACGCGATATTCTCCGCGATCGTTCTGTGGAACAGAAGCGGTTCCTGCGGCACATAGGCGATCTGCCGGCGCAGCGAGACCTGCGAGACCTTCGAGATATCCTGTCCGTCGATACAGATATGTCCTTCCTGGATGTCTGTCAATCGCAGGAGCAGCTTGACCAGCGTCGTTTTACCTGACCCCGAGCGCCCCACGAGACCGATCCTCTCGCCCGCGCGGATCGTCATTGAAAAATGCGTAAAAATATTTTCATTCGGTCCCGCGTTGTCACCGTCATCTGTGTTGATCAGATCATCCTCGCCGATGCCGTCCATATATTTGAAACTCAGGTCTGCAAATGTGATCCGGCCCTTGTCGACCACCAGATCGGGAGCTCCTTCCTCATCGGCGACCAGCCGCGGCTCATCGAGATTCTCGGTCATCTCGGCCGCGTCGCCGAACGCGCGGTTGATCACGGTCATCGTCTGGTTGATCATATTATAGCGCAGCGTCAGATTGTGCGTATAGGAAAAGATCATGACGAGCGTTCCGGCGCTGATCCCGTACCAGGCATTGCCTCCCGCGACAAAGATCGTCTGGATCGTCATGATCACGACGATGATAAAGGCGGCGACTGACGCGTTAAAGAGCGTCGCGCGCATGCGCTTCGAATCGGCCGCGTAGACCTCCTCGTTGGCTTTGGTGAACAGTTCCTTTTCATAGGATTCGCGGCCCGATGTCTTGACCGCCAGAATGTTCGTAATACTGTCGGAGAGCTCGCCGGAAAGACGGTTCTGCGCACCGGCTGCCAGATTGTTGAGCGGAAGCGCCCGCCTGAACAGCAGCCAGACGATCAGGACATAGGCGATCAGGATCACTGTCAGGATGATCACATACACCGGAACCAGCGGTGCCAGCAAGACGATCGTAAGGATCGTGGCTGTGATCAGCGGGACCAGCGAATACATGAACAGCTCGATCAGATTGGAAAAAGCGTTCGTGAATTTGCTCGTCTGGCTGACAAGCGCCCCGCCGAAGCGGCTGTTGTGAAATGTCATACTCTGATTTGAGAGAGAGTCAAACACCAGTGTCGACAGATCATAGTAGACCAGGATCTCAAGTTTCCACACGCTGTAGTCCTGCAGCTTGGATGCGATCTGTCCCACAAGATTGGCCACGATCAGCAGCACGATCAACGGCATAAACGCTGAAAGCACATTTCCGGCGCTGACACCCCCTGCCCCGACGCGGTCGATGATTTTGGATACCGCGATCGTGTTCAGGAACGTCAGGCAAAACGTATAGCCGACCGAAGCCAGAATGCCCAGAAGGAAAAACGGCCAGTGTTTCATAACCGTTTTTCCGTAGTAATATATTGTTCTCAGTGCTGTGTTTCGTTTCATTTGGTCCCTTTGACTGTGTAGACAGCCAGTGTTCTCTCATTGTCATGGGCAACGATGATGTTCTCGCCGCAGCAGGTCCTCATCAGAATGCCTTTGAATTCACCGTTATAAGTGTACAGACCCGGCATATTGATATACGGGTGCCACTCTCCGTCTCCCCAGGCAAAATCGATATTGTCTGTCATATACTGGTCGCAGTACTGCTGGCAGACATAATGCTGACCGTACAGATCCCTGGTGACCTGCTGCCACTCATCCTGTGTACACTCGCGGCCGGCCGCATAAATTCCCTTGGAGGCATAGGCGTCCATCGGTTTGAGGAGGAATTCATCTTTTCTCTCC
>CACYEU010000092.1 GCA_902773445.1 uncultured Lachnospiraceae bacterium
ACCGCATAGACGCCGCCCGCATGGTCGAGGTCTTCCATAAATGTATCGCCGGCCGGTGCCAGATGGCAGAGATTCGGTGTCTTCGCGCTGATCTCATTGGCCTTGGTCAGATCGATCGTGACGCCTGCCTCATGTGCGATCGCCGGCAGATGCAGCATCGTGTTCGTTGAGCATCCGAGTGCCATATCGACGGTCTCGGCATTGTGAAATGCGGCTTCTGTCATGATGTCGGACGGCTTGATATCCTGTTCGATCAGTTTCATGATCTGCATGCCGGTCTTCTTCGCAAGTCTGATCCGCGCTGAAAGCGGTGCCGGAATCGTACCGTTGCCCGGAAGTGCCATGCCGATCGCCTCGGTCAGGCAGTTCATAGAATTGGCTGTGTACATGCCTGAGCATGATCCGCAGGACGGGCATGCGTTTACGACATAATCTTCAACGCCTGCCTCGTCGAGCGTACCGGCGTGATAAGCGCCGACAGCCTCGAACATATGGGACAGGCAGGTTCTTCTGCCGTCAGCCAGATGGCCGGCCAGCATCGGTCCGCCCGAACAGAAGATCGCCGGAACGTTGACTCTTGCCGCAGCCATCAGAAGGCCCGGGACGTTCTTGTCGCAGTTCGGGATCATGACGAGTCCGTCGAACTGGTGCGCGATCGCCATCGCCTCGGTCGAGTCCGCGATCAGGTCGCGGGTCACGAGTGAATACTTCATGCCGATATGACCCATAGCGATACCGTCGCAGACTGCGATCGCCGGGAACTCGATCGGTGTGCCGCCTGCGGCGCGGACGCCGGCTTTGACGGCTTCACAGATCTTGTCGAGATTCATATGGCCTGGAACAATTTCGTTAAATGAATTGACGATGCCGACGATCGGCCGCTTCATTTCTTCTTCGGTCAGCCCGAGAGCTGCGAGAAGACTGCGGTTCGGTGCGCGGTCAACGCCGACTTTGATTTGTTCTGATTTCATAGCGGTTATCCTCTTCGTTATTAATTACTCCTTAGGATTGCTTCGCACTCCTTTCGGAGTCCTTTAACTCCTTAGGATTGCTTCGCACTCCGTGCTCCCGCAATCCTCCCTGCATTCGCAATTCGCGGGGCCCCTACCCCGCTGCTTGCTCATGCAGAGGCGCCTCGCACATATCCATGCGATTGCGTGCAAGCACGCATCACCTGAATATGACTCGGCTGGAGTTAAAGCACGTTTTTACCCAAATCGAATTCTGCTCTGTCTTTGGATGCGTCTTTGATCGTTGCCATTCCGCGCTCCAGAGAGACATCGCCGGTCCGGGCGATCTCTAGAATGCCAAATTCCATCAGCAGCTTTTCAAAGGCGTGATTCTTGTCCTCTTTACCGATGACTGCCAGCGTGATCATACCGGGTCCGACATCGACGATCTGTGCCCGGAAAATATTGGCGATCTGAATGACGTCGTTGCGGTCCTGACTCGTCTCAGTCCGGACTTTGATCAGCAGCAGTTCGCGGTGGATCGAGTTTTCCTGATTAAGGACCTTGACCGAGTGCACGGGGTAAAGCTTGCGCAGCTGATTGGCCAGAAGCACTCCGTGCTCATCATCAGCGACGACATCGATCGTGATACGCGATGTATGCGGATCGTCGGTCGCGCCGACAGCCAGTGACTCGATATTGTATCCTTTTCTCGAAAACAGCCTTGATACCTGAGAGAGAACTCCTGCCTCGTTGTCCACAAGCACGGCCAGTGTCTGTATGATTTTCTTATCCATAACCGTTCTCCCTCCTTAGTTGACGATGAAGTTTGTGATGCGCGCGCCGCCTTCGACCATCGGACGAACCATCTCGTCGATATCGATCTTGCAGTCGATCACGCAACCGATTCCTTTTGCTTCATTTTCAAGAGCCAGATCGATCGCGGCCTCGAGTTCCTCGACATTGGTCGCGCGGGCACCGACCAGGCCGTATGCTTCAGCAAGCTTGACGAAGTCGGGTCCTCTGTCGAGATCAGTCTGCGAATAATGCTCGTTGTAGATCAGATGCTGCCACTGGCGCACCATGCCGAGCGTCCCGTTATTGAAGATAAATGTGATGATCGGGATCTTGTAATACTCTTCAGTCGCAAGCTCGTTGCAGTTCATTCTGAATGAGCCATCGCCGGTAATATGAATGACTGTCTTGTCCGGATTGCCGAGCTTGCTGCCGATCGCGGCGCCGAGACCGAATCCCATCGCGCCGAATCCGCCCGATGTCATCAGCTGACCTGCATAGTCGAAATGGAAATGCTGGATCGCCCACATCTGATGCTGGCCGACATCGGTCGCAACCATTGTATCCTGCGGCAGTCTCTTCGCGATTGCTTCGAGAACCTGGTCCGGAGTCAGAATGCCCGGCACCTCGTCGTAGCCGACTTCGGTCGGATATGAGAAAACGAACTGCTTCCACTCCGTGTGCTTTTGCTGCTCGAGACGCTCATTTAACAGGCGAAGCACTTTCTTCGCGTCACCGATGACATGGTGGTCGGTCCGGACATTCTTATTGATCTCAGCACGGTCAATATCGATGTGCACGATATGGGCGTTCGCCGCGAATGTCTTCGGATCGAGTGCGACACGGTCTGAGAAACGGCAGCCGATTGCAATCAGCAGATCGCAGTTGTCAACGGCCTGGTTCGACGCCTCGGATCCGTGCATGCCGATCATGCCGGTCACGAGTTTGTTGCGTCCCTTGACCGCGCCGGCTCCCATGATCGTCAGCGCGACCGGCGAGTCGATCGTCTCGATAAACTCCGTCATCTCGGCCTGTGCTCTCGCCTTGACGACACCGCCGCCGCAGATCACCATCGGCTTCTCGGACTCATTGATCATGTCGACCAGTGTGTCGATATCGCCGTAGTCGGGCTCGGGAGCTTTCATCTCCATACCGGAACCTGAGCGTGACAGAAGCGCGGCCAGCTTGCTGGTCTTCCAGTGCTCCTCACGCGGTACGAACTCATACTCGGCAAGTTCCGCCGTGACATTCTTCAGAATATCGATGAAGACCGGGCCCTGACGGCCGCTTCTTGCGATCGCGAATGCCGCGCGGACTGTATCCGCGAGCTGCGTTACATCATGCACAAGGAAATTGCTCTTTGTGATCGGCAGAGTTATGCCGGTACTGTCGACTTCCTGGAATGAATCCTTACCGATCAGCGGTTCGGATACGTTGCACGAGATAAAGACCACCGCCGACGAATCCATATAGGCTGTCGCGATACCGGTGATCAGGTTCGTCGCGCCGGGCCCCGACGTCGAGAAACAGACGCCGACTTTGCCGGTGCTTCGCGCATAGCCGTCCGCCGCATGAGCAGCGCCCTGCTCGTGCGCAGTCAGGATATGTTTGATCTTACCAGTCTTTGAATAGAGCGCGTCGTAGACATTTAAAATCGTCCCGCCCGGATAGCCGAAGATCGTATCCACTTCCTGCTCTTCAAGACAATTCATCAGAATTTCCGCTCCGGTCAATTCCATTGAATCACTCCTTCCTCCCTTTGGCATCAAAAAGCCTTGCGTAAACTTCTAAAAGTCTTCGCAAGGCATGTTAACTAAGTTCAGTGATGATCGTGCTTTAACAGCAACTCAAACGCGCGCATGACTTTCAGCCTTATTCTCTTGTGAGCCGTTAATGACTAGAAGAAGAATAATGCCTACAATGCCAACGATGATGTTGAGTGTCATGCCTGTCATCAGTTACTGAATCTCCTGCGTTACGCTGTTAATCCGTACCTGACAATATTAGCATTGTGAGTAGCCTGTGTCAAGGTAAAATGGCTTAAAATCGCCTGTTTTCGGGCATTTTGGGCGGTTTTATCCGCCTTAATGTGTAAAATGCATAAAATTAGCAGCGGTTTTGTTTCCGCCGGGGCATCTGAGGACGCCGGTACTTAGGCTGCGTCTTTTGCAGCCTTATGTACCGCTGCGCCGCAAGCTGAGCGAAAGCGTCCCCGAAGGAAACTTAAAACTGCTGCTTATAATTCTTCATTTCACGCACTTGAGCGCGACACCTTCCTGCTTCCATCCGTAGCCCGGAAGGACGTCATACTCTTTCTTTGATTTTGTCA
>CACYEU010000093.1 GCA_902773445.1 uncultured Lachnospiraceae bacterium
ATCCTCGCCCCAATACAGGCGTACGCCGTTTTTCTTGTTATTGTATGCCCAGGCTGTGTCACCCAGATCGACAGTATTCGTATAACAGAACAGGTGTAGTCCGGTCGTGCACTTCTCCGGAAGACTCTTGTCTTTTCCATACTTAAGTGTCAGTGTATCGGCCAGGATCGGATTGCCTTTATTCTTTGATTTGACAGTATAGAGAGCCAGCCACTCCTGACCCATGTCAGCATTCAAATCTGCGATATCATAGCAGTAGTGCTCCGGATCCTTATATTCCTTGACACCGTCATTCCAGTCACCGCCGACATTGCCGACATCCGGCCGATTGCACTTGACCGCGGTATAATACTCAAATGTATTAAAATCGATATTCTTCTTCTGATTGCCGTTTTCATCGAGGATCGGCTTTCCGTCATCGTCGGTCAGATAAGTCACTATATCCGACTCGTCCACAATCATCCTCGGGATCGGCTTCATATCCCGGTCATAGTATTTCCAGAGCCGCACTGCACTGACAATTGCTGCGCCGATCAGCAGTGCACCGCCGATGCCCAGAACTGCCCGGCCGGCGTATCCCATCCCGGTCGTGGCATTCCGTGTTTCACTGACATTTCGTAACGTCATAGCATTCTGGTTAGTAACGTTCTGCGTAATGGCAGCCGAAGGATTCTCGATCGTTCTGAGAATTGAATTCATCTGGCCCGCCCGCTGAAGTGCCGCTGACTGTTCGACCTGCGACATCACGTTGACAACAGTTTTTCCCTTCGCGATCATGACGCCGCCCGCAATAATCGCCGCAGCTCCGATCACAGCTGATGCATAGGTCGTAATCGCGACAATACCGGTATTGTCCCATATCTGGTCAAATGCTTCGCCTTTCCCGGCTTTCTCATCCATCAGGGCTTCACTTGTCATCGCGACACCGTCCCTGAACGCCTCACGGTTGACACCGAGATATACATCAACTTCATCCATGCCTTCCTCAAAGATCTCGGAAAGATCAGGCGTCACAAACTCTAAAGCCTTTTCATTTGAAAAACCGATCATGAGCAGAGTCTGCAGAGACAGGAAATCAATAGCGGCTCTCTGTCCTTCGGAAAGGGCTGCCGCCATCGGCAGAAAATTGTCCTCATTTTCCCTGAACTTGGCATCGCCTGCCGGGTTAAAGAAATCACCCAGCGATTCTCCCCAGTCACCGGAATACGGACACTCATACAGGTTATAATACAGGACGCTGCGGCGAAAATAGAGATTTGTCTCTTCTTCCCACTTCTCCTCGTCAGCTTCCTTCATATCATCAAAAAACTGATCGACCCGCGCGGCATAGTCCTCTTCAGACTCGTCATCGTGCGGCCAGAGATCGTTTTGCTCATTGTAATCCTCATACCACAGCATTGCGTCATTGATATCAGTCCACTGCTGTGCGAGGATCCTGGCTGTATCCCCGTATGTCTGGCCGAGATACTGCCCGATCGCCGAAGGAGCAATATCCTGTCCGGCCGCCGCCGGAACATACTTCGGCAGATTCTCCGCCAGTTCATCGCCGGTCAGTCCGCCGGCGCGCTCGATCCATGTATCTTCTGCCGTATCGGCTCCGATCGCCAGAAGCACCTCGACAGCAAGCATCGCGGGACCACTGGTCTCAAGGACCATCTGTTCCAGATCGGCACCCTTTGTGTTGCCTTCCTGTCTGGTCTTCTCTTTAAAAAGATCGCCCAGCTTTGCACCGGTATCATTGGCCGCGACAGGATCCTTTGGATTGCCGTCAATGAATCTGTTCAGTATATCGCGTGCGGCATCGGCGCGCTTTTTTCCGAATTCACTTCCCTCGTCATTCAGGTTGGCGCGGTATTCCTTAACCGTAGCCATGAAACTGTTGACAAATTCCTTGATTTCTGCCTTTTTCTGACCGAGCAGAGATTTGTAATCAGGCATCGAGTAGCCGCCCTCCATATTCATGACGGCCATATCAGTGATTGCTTTGTCCTTATCGTCTGTTCGTTTGATGCCCATGACCGCTGCGACATTATCTCTGTGGCCGGCACTGTCATCCCAGTAAGAGGCCTTACCTGCATTATAATCACCGTCAAGTGCTTCCCAACCGTTCTTGTCAAGCCACTCTTTGGCTTTCTCTTCGGTTTTTCCGTATGCGATGAAGACATCTTTGACATACTTGCCCTCTCCGGGATCTTTCGCCTCTTCGGCATGCACGCGCACAGCCGCCATATTGAACACCATCGCTCCGGCGATAATTAATGATAAGATTCTTTTTACCTGCCTGATCTTCATGATTGTCTCCTTGTAAGTAAATCTGTCTGATAGCTGTCGTCTTGTTCTTATGTAAATAGTCTTTTCTTGCGCTTCGGGTACAGTGCAAATGTCGTGCCGAGGATGCCCAGCGCAAGACCGAGTCCACATGCAAAAGCAAGCTGTCCTGTTGAAAACGCGGAAGCCGCGTTTTTACTGAATGCTTTCTCATCGGAATCCCAATAGAAGTAGACGCCGCCCTTTTTGTTGTTAAACGCCCACGCCGTATCGCCAAGATCCACCGCATTCGTATAAGTGAACAGGTGCAGTGCCTGTGAACATCCTTTCGGTATTCCGCTCTGTTTTCCGAATGACACGGTCAGAGAATCGGCAAGGATCGGATTACCTTTGTTCTCTGACCTGACGACATAGAGAGCCAGCCACTCCTGGCCCATATCGCAGTTCAGATCAGCAATGTCATAGCAGTTGTGGTCTTTGTACTCCCTGACACCGGATTGCCAGTCACCGATCTCACCGATCTGCGGACGATTGCATTTGACGGCTTCATAATACTCAAATGTATTGAAATCGACTGTCTTTTTCTGATCGCCGTTCTCATCGAGCATCGGCTTGCCGTTTTCGTCAGTAAGATAAGTGACAATATCTGACTCGTCAACGATCATTGTCGGGATCGGTTTCATCTTCTTTCCGTAATACTGATACAGCTGAACCGCTTTAACAGCAGCAGCGCTGATCAGAAGCACACCGCCAAGTCCCAGAAATACCCGCCCTGTATAACCCATTTTAGAGATCGAGCGCGCATTCTTTGCTTCATTGTATGCATCCTCAGCCTTCTGCATTCTCTTCAACAGTTTCGGATTGAGTGTTTCATTTCCAAATGTGGCTGCATCCCGGTTTGCTTCATAAGTGGCCTTAGCGGAAAGGTAAGTAGCCTCCTTCCCTTCAATATATGCCTGTGTATAAGTGTTTACAGTGCCGTTGACCGTCATGTAGGTACCGGCGCCGATCATTGCGACGCCGACAACTGCCGCGGCATAGGTTGAGATCGCGACAATGCCTGTGTTGTCCCATAGATCATCAAAAGCCTGTCCTCTGCCCGCATGCTCTTCCATGAGTGCTTTGTTGGTGATTGCAACACCGGCCCGGAAAGCTCCGCGATTTACACCGGTATAGACATCATACGTCGACTGATCGCCAAATATATCCATTATGTCCGGAACAATATAGTCAAGACCTTTTTCAGACCCGAGACCAATCATCAACAGTGATTCAAGCGACAAAAACTGCAGTCCGGCGCGCTGTCCGTCGGAGAGAGCTGCCGCCATGGGAAGGAAATTATCCGGATCTGACGCAGGGTCAGCATCACCTGCCGGATTGAAGAAATCACCCAGCGATTCGCCCCAGTCTCCCGAATAGGGAACTTCATACAGTGAGTAATAGAGAATCGCATATTTGCAGTATGCCGCATATTCTTCATCATAGCGGTCTTCATCTTTAGTTTTTAAATCATTAAAATACTGATCGAGACGGGCAGAATATGCATCTTGGTCCTCGTTGTCTTCCTGCCAGAGACCGTTCTTTTCGTTATAGTCCTCATACCAGAGCAACTTTTCATGAACATCACTCCACTGTTCGGCAATCAACTTAGCTGTGTCGCCATAGTGCTGACCGAGGAACTGCGGCACGGCTGACGGCGTAATATCCTGATCTGACGCCTCGGGAACATATTTCGGCAGATTCTCCGCGAGTTCATCGCCGGTCAGACCCGCCGCCCGATCAAGCCATGTCTCTTCTCCGGTATCTGTTCCGAGGACAAGGAGCGCCTCCACGGCGAGCATTGCCGGTCCGCTGCTCTCGAGAATGAGCTGCTTAAGATCAATGCCCTTCTCATTGCCTTCCTGCCTTGTTTTTTGGATGAACAGATCACCCAGTCTGAGACCGGTATCATTGACAGCATAGTCCCCTGCGGGGTCTCCGTCATAGAATGTATTGAGAATAGCAAAAGCCATCTCAGCCCTTTTCTTTCCGTAAGTGCTGCCTTTATCGTTGAAATTATCGCGAAATTCGTTGATGGCAGGCATAAAGCCGTTCACAAATTCATTGATCTCCGCTTTTTTCTGATCGAGCATCGCCGTGTAGTCGGGAATACTGTATCCGCCTGTCATATTCATGACCGCCATGTCGGTGATCGCTTTCTCTTTCTTGTCCGTGCGCTTGATGCCCATGACGGCGGCAACATTGTCTCTGTGGCCGGCGCTGTTATCCCAGTAAGAAGCCTTACCGGCATTAAAATCACCCTCCACCGGTTCCCAGCCGTTTTCGGTCAGCCATTCTGCCGCTTCCTGTTCAGTCTTTCCGTAAGCGATAAAGACATCTTTGACATACTGTCCCGGCGCATCCTCATCGGCAAATGCGCGGACAGCCGCGATGTTAAAAACGATCGCGCCTGCCAGAATAACAGAAAGTACTCTTACAAACCATTTGTGTATCATGTTTCACTCCCAGAGACCGAAGGATGTTTTACTTCACCATCCTTATAATAATATGATGCTGCCATCATTTCATTTACCAGAATGGTGAATCATTTTTCCTGAGTCAGTCTTCCGAATTTTCCTGTTGCACTGTAATAACCTGCACTCGTAAGTGCCGCATTCGGACGCGGTTTGTATGTTCCGACCGAATTGCTGCGGTCGACATACATCATGACCCTCATATCACCCTTTGCGTGCTGCTTATCAGTACCGAGTTTGGGAAGCTGTCCGTAGTTTAAGCTCATTGGTTTGCCGAGCGACCCGTCGAGTTTGTATTTGTCAGGCGAGGCTGTCATGCCGAGCACATACTCCCAGCACGGATTCTCATAAGCCTTAGCATCAAACTCCTTCCTGCCGTGCAGCGTTTCGCCGAAGACAGCAGCCAGATCCTCGCTTGTAGCATACCGCGGTGAAATGTCGCCGTAACCGAATGCAATGTTGTTGATCGGATAGATCTCCGAATCCACCGACTTCTCGAGGGCTTGTCTTTTACCTGCGTAGTACAGATACAGACCCTTGCCGCCGCTTCCTTCATTGAGAGAGATGACTTCAGATCCTGATTTCAGCGTGTGTTTGATCAGCTTATACTGGATCTGACCCGTATTAACTACGGTAGTCATCTTACCTTGTTTTTTGGTCTCCGTGATCGGATAACCGTCAATCTTGATTTCGGCCGGAGGATTATCTCCCGAATACAGGAACAAATCACTCACTGCGTTCGACGCTGAGGCTGTCCGCCGGTATCCGATCGCGATCCATTTATCGGAATACGAATTGTAATTGCAGTTAACGGTTGTCGCCGCATTGGCATTCGTTGAACCGATCAGATCGGCGTATGCCTCTTTTTTGTTGTTGCCGACCCCGATGAAGATACGTTCGATATACGGCAGATCCTGCAAGTCATATTTCGTGTGAAGGTATTTGAACTCATCGGTTCTCATCCGCAGCGTATTGTAAGAAGGCAGCGAGTAATTAACTCTGTCTGATTCTTTGCATGAATAAGCTGTGTTATAGCCGTTGATAAATGCCTCGCCGCTCACGTCGATCTCGGTGATCGGCGCGGAGAATGATGCAGTTGCCTTGTTGGTCGAGTAATAGAGGTAATATGTTCCTTCCTGCGACTTGATCGGACCGCCGGAAAGATAACAGGTAACGTCTCCGACATTCAGCGTCGACGGCCCCTTTTCGTTCGTATAATACTTGAGCAGCGTGTACGCCGGATAGACAGTTTTTGTGACTGCTTTTTCCGTGCCGTCCTGCTGTTTCTCTGTAACAGTAACAGTCTCCTGCGGATGATTGGTGCGAACGACGCCGATATAGGCATACTCTCTGGTTTTTTCAATGCTGTCTATCGTATCATTTTCGTCCGGCGCTAAGTAGTATTTATAACCGGCTCCGTAATTATGTGTCGTATCCTGATGTCCCCAACGCAGATCCGCCGCGTCATTGCCGCGAACCCATTCATCATCTTCCGGATCAGTATGCACGACATCGCGCACATAGCACTGATACCAGGGAGTCCGGTCTGTTAAATCATACGGAATGATCTCATCAAACTCCGTGACAAGCGGTTTCGGGGAGATATCCGGGAACTGCTTGGACAGAATTGGCCAGTTTTCTTTTGCTTTTCCGTACAGATTGTTGATAGCCTCTTCCGGTGTGTTTCCGGTTCCGCAGAAAACCCCTGCGACATAGTGTTTCTTCTGATACTGGTTGAAATTGCCTTCTTCCTTGATCTTATTGCCGTCCTGATCGGTTTCTACTCTCCCGCCTGCATCGGTCTTCATATACATATACAGATACTGGGATCCCATATTCGTGGTGTCGAGAGCCAGATTCATCGGATGATCATAGTCGCCCGGTGTGCGCAGATCGCACAGCGGCACATACCCCTTCATCTGTCCCGGGTTCTCTTTTGATACGAACGCCAGATCGTCCCGTTTGATCGGAGCGCGGCCTTCTGTCGATCCCGCGATCAGCAGATTGTGTGTCATAACTTCTGTCTCACCGCCCTTTAACCAGCTGATATCCGACTTCTGCTTTGCTCCGCTGTTGGTGTAAAGACTGCAGTTCATGTTCGAATAACCGTAATACCCGTAACTGATACCGGGCTGAGTGATCGGGTTGCCCTGAATGCTTGTATTACACAGCTGCATGTTGCCGGCCGGTGTCGAAAGGCCGGAAAAACGCAAGGATTTTGTCGTCTCCGTATACGGCGATATCAATCCGGCAATGCCGGAAATCGCCCGATAAGGATTGTATGTATAGGACACACCGAAATACATGGTCGTCTGCCGCGTTCCGTCTTCAAGCTGCTTCATCAGATTGGCGTAACTTCCGATCCCGCGGTCTGAAAGATTGAAGGCATACCCATAAGTTACATAATGGAACATATCGTAGGTCCAGTCGTGACCCAACGCACCTCCCTCTTTATCCTTCCAGGTGGCGAACGGGTTCATCTTTCCGGCTTCATCTGACATCATTTTCTGAGGCGCGTCACCGTCATAGACCAGTTCAAAACCGTTCGCTTTCGCAAATTTCTGCATGTATTCCGGATGCGTGCCGTACCGGTTGTCATCATGATCATCAGATGAAGCCAGGAAGTATGAGAAACCGGACACATATGGCGCTTTACTGTCTTTATCCGGCGCTTTATACTGCTCTTCCGGCCAGAAATAGATATACAGACCTCCCTCATTCGGCGAATCCTGCCGCGCTGTTACATAATTGTAATCCCAGGTGAAGAAGCCGGTCTCAACGTAATTGGCAGGATTGTAATCGTAATTGTCCGACCATTTATGCTTGAAATCAACGGCCTGGCCTCCCGAGAACAGACACACCGGTTCCGCTCCGGATCCGAGCGGGAGGCGTTCTGTTTCTACCGAGATCTTTGTGATCGGTGAGCCGGCAGACTTGCTTGAGGTTCCGTACAAGGACCATCCGTCAGGCGTGGTTCCGCTGCTGTCGACACCGAGCTTGGCGTATGAAGCATCGCCGAACATGATCGGATCAATGCCCTGCGAACTGACTCTCAAATCGGTCAGGGCTCCCGTCTTCGACCCCATCTGATACGCGATGTATGTAAATCCTTTGTACGGTGTCAGGTTGACATCGATAATATCCGTAAATCCATCCTTTTTAAGCTGGTTGATCGCCATTGAACGGTCATCAGAGTGCACAAGGCGCACACGGCTGATGTACTGTCCGTCCGACTTCTTTTCGGTCTCCGGTTCTGCAGGTTCAGGTTCTTCCTTGGCGTTCGGATCTTTGACTATGAACATATAAAGCGGTGTGCCGGCCTTGCCGGAGATCGTCATAGCATTAATGTCAGCAGCCTGGCTGCCTCCGATCAGGGAGACGGCTTTGCAGCCGGCAGGAGCTTTATGGTTCTCTTTCTGCGTCCTGATAATGCTTTGTCCCTTGATGACTTTGATCGGTTTTCCGCAGGCCGGTGCCTTCGAATAATACAGTGTCATCCAGCGATCCTTTGTCGACTGATAGGCTCCGAGATCCGCCACGTCTGCACGGCCTACCAGATCGCGGCCGTAATTGTCCATCATAAAGAACTTATCCTCCGCATCTTTATATCCGATCGGACCCTGACCGGCACCGGGGCTGTGGTCAGTCTTTCGCTTTTCTGCCCATTCTCTTCTGTCTTGTACTTCCTCCGCGATCTTCTCAATTCTCCTGTCCTCTGATCTGTCGTCATAGAAGTAGAACTGCTTGATCTCAAACAACTTCTCGCCGTTGCCGTTGCTTTTGACTGCGTCATACCGGACTCCGTATTCACCGTCCTGATTCTTCCGGACATGGAACAGAATGTTCGGGATGATCGAATAGTCCGCTCTGGGCTGCTCGTCAAACGCACCCATCCAATCCAGGATCATATACATCATGAAGATAAGACCGACGACAAATGCAGCCACGTTGAGCACCCACAAGATACAGCAGAACGCTCCAAGAATCAGATGAGCGACGCCCCATCCGAGCCACATGCCCATGAAGAAGGCAGAGAGTCCGCCGTAGACAGCGGCACATCCCCAGGTCAGCAGACTTCCGCCGACGATGCATTCAACGATCATGAATACACCGGGAATAGCCATCAGAAATATATCCGCTATCTGCAATCCGATCGACACATCTGAAGCTGCTTCGCGGGCTGCTTTGTTGGTTGAATTGATAATGACATCACCTGCGCGCTCTGATTCGATCTTGTCACTGGTCTGTGCCACCTTCTGATTGAAGACTGTCTGATCGACAGCCTCCCAGAGCCAGAGCTTGCCATCCTCAAATCCTTGTTTTTTCAGTTTGTCAGCGGCTTCTTTGATCAGCTTTCCGCGGTCTTTCTCATAATCCTCAAGCTGATAGAGACCTTTTGCCAGCATGCTTAAGCCTGTCAGCCCCATCGTTGAACGCTGTGCTTTAGTCATCGAAGCAATTAACGGATAAAGCGCCTCAGGGTGATCACTGAGCTGGCTGTCTTTTCCGAGTTCCAGGAAGTATTCTGCCAGTGTATGGCCCTTCTCCGGGTACTCTACTTTGTCTAAAAAGTCATAGGTTACGAGCGCATTGACATACTCGGGCAGCTTGCATTCCGGATCATCTTCCATGACATCAGCCAGTTCACTGTCTTCTGTCATGCCGCTCGTTTTGTCATAGCCGAAAGTGTCTCCGTATTTCTCGCGGAGTTCGACTGCTTTATCGTAATAATCGGCAAACATCTGAACCGCGTTGACCATATTCCGGGCCGGATCAAGATACCACGTATCGATCTCGTTGCGCCGCGCTGAATCAGCCTCCGAATATTCTTCAAGAATACTGTTGTCTTTGGAAGCCTCGATCCAGTTGGCGCCGTCATCGTTCACGGCTGAAGCCGCGGCAAACCCGAGCTGGTTGATCATTGCGCTCAGGATCTGCGTATTTCCGCGCTGCATGTATTTTTCAAAGAAAGCAATATCTGCTTTGTCGAGAATATACTTGCCGAGCAGATTATCCTCAAGATTATGGGTCTTGTCTTTATCCACATACAGCATGTTCAGAGAGTCGTACGCTGCCAGCGCGTTTTGGTTGCCTTCCTCATACAGCCTGCGGAATTCACTCACAAGAACCATGATCTGTGAAGCGACATTCGCGTATTCACTCATATGCGCATCCAGATACTCCTTATATGACATCTCCTCGAAATGAGAATCCTTCATATCGAGAAGAGTCAGATCTGTGATCGCGTCTCCCTCATCTTTGGTCGTCTTATAGCCCAGATAAGCCCTGGCATTGGAAGAGCTGGCTTCCTTGAGGTCTTCGGGACAAAAGATGAAACCCTCAGCCTCGCAGGCTTTCCTGGCGTGTTCTTTGTTATAACCGTAGAAGACTTTGACCTCTTTGACATACATCTCATCGAGTTCATTATCTTTTTCAGCCGCGTGTGAGAAGATTGTCATCCCGTTATTTGAGAAGACAATGCACAGGATCAGAACGGCCGCGATGATTCTTGATATGATTCCGTTCTTTCTCATGACCGCTCTCCTTTCCTGTTTTTGTCTGATATCAGATACACATATGCGCCTGCCAGAATGATCAGCACTCCGCCGATGATTGCCGCGATAATGCCCGGCGAGAATGCCGAAGCCGACAGCTTGGTAGACAGCGTCTTTTCATCCGTGAGCTTCAAACCACCTGAGGAATCTGATATGAAGCAGTTCTTCATCTGGTATTCACTCATCTGATTGCCTTCCGCAGCAAGCGGGATCTCGCCGTCCTTCGTGCTGCGCAGACGGATCTTCGATCCGTTTTCAAGACCCATGTTATAGACCCACGCGCCTTTCTCTATGACCAGATTGTCCATTGACTCTGCGCCGTCATTGTCTTTGATCGTCATCTTTCCTGCGACGTCGATCGATCCGGAGCTCTCCAGATAGAGTCCGCCGCCTTTGTCTTTGCTGACATTGGCAATGACGCTGCATCCGTCCATATAGAGATTGTTATCGTCCAGATAAATGGCTCCGCCGTCATCTCCGGCATAGTTTCTGAGGAAATCACAGTGGACAAAATAAGTCGGATCGTCGGTGTTGATCATGACTGCTCCGCCCAGATCCTCGCAGCTGTTGTCTGTGAATTTGATATCCTCACAGTAAAGCTCGCCGTTGTTCTGCCAGATCGCTCCGCCGTCATCGGAATCGGCGCTGCAGCTTGCTGCAGTTCCCCCGACCCATCTGACCTTGCCGTTATCCTGGTGAATCGCGCCGCCTTCTTCATCGTTCGTCTTGCAGCCGCGGATATCGGTGTTCTTCAATGTCAGCGTAGACTCTTTATTCTTCATATAGATGCCGCCGCCCATCTCGTTGGCAAGACATGCGCGGATCGTACAGTTCTCCAGACTGACGTTGGCTTGATCCATGATCGCGATGCCGCCGCCGTTATTGTCGACGACCTTCGCCTTGTTGGCCCAGCAGTTAGAGATCAGCGTATTCTTCAGGCTGACCGAACCGCTCTTGACACGGATCGCGCCGCCGTCTTCGGTCGTTCCGCCATTATAAAGCGTACCGCCGGTCATTCCCAGCGTTCCGTAAACGTCGATCAGTCCTCCTGTGTTCGATGAGCGTCCGCCCTGAATGCTGCCGCCCGTAAAGGCTGAACAGGTCTTTGAGTCAGGCCGGCTGTCAATGATATTCAGTTTCGCGTCGGTATCGACTTTGATCAGTTCTCCGTTCTTGGACGCTTTCTTGATCGTGCGGATCATCGGATAGCCGTTCAGATCAAGTGTGATCTTCTTGCTGCCGTCGAGCGTGAGCACTTTGTCGGTCAGCCATGCGCTTGTCATTCTGACGCAGGCGCCTTCGCCCAGTTTCTGCACCGCACTCCAGGCGTCGCTGCATTTAGTGTAAGTTCCCTTCTCGGTAAATGTTCCGTCCTCCGCGAGCGTGCCGACTTGTGAGTTGCCGCTGTCGCCGAACGTAATATTCATATAGTCATTGCCGTATTTCGAGGAGACAAACGGGTATGAGTTGATCATGACTTTGACGCTCTCGATCGCCGTTCCGGCTCCGTTGATCCACATCCGGGCTTTTAATCCGAGATCATGGAACGTAAAGCCTCCGCCGAAATCCGGATAGACCTCGAGGGCTATCGGAACAGCTGTTCCGATATCAAATGTATGATCGACTTTCTTGCCTTCGCCGTCGAGATTGCCTGACGGGATCTCCCACAGATGCTTCTCTCCGGCGGAATCGATCAGATAGGCCGGTGTTGTCGTTGAATTCCATCCGTCGGTATCATCGACGCATTCGATCTCGATCTTGACCTTCTGTTTCAGATCATCAGGCGTATCGTCAAAAACTTTGAAGACGGCTTTGATCCTGTATGATCTGTCAATATCATCAGTCAGTGTAAACACTTCATCGTTGTACTCTTTGACTTCGGTTGTCGGATAGTCGTGATTTCCGCTGTACATACCCTTGGAAACGACTTTTGTGCTGCGCACTTCAAAATGATCGAAAACACATCCGTCCGCCGGCTCGGCTTTCAGCTCGACCCTGCCCGACTGGTAATATCCGCCGCCGTCCACAGATCCGTATTCCTTATCGCACTCGACATCGACAGCAAAACCGTCTTCGCCGTTGGTATATTTCCCGTTTTTATTTGTAACGATCTGACCGGAGAATGTCGGGAACTCGTCAGACCCGAGATTCTGGCGGAAGACATTCTTTGTGGCAATACCCTTGTAAAACCACGGGTTGATGGCGTCGTAGTCCATTTTTTTCCCGCCTTCGTTTAAGTACCAGCAGCACTTACCGCTGATAACATCCCCGGCGGAGACCCATTCCGCGCCGCTTCCCGCACAATCACTGTCACCCTGGAGCCGGCCGTTCGTCCAGCCGAGTGCCCGGCAATAATACAGAGTGCTTGCGGAACCCGATACAGCCCCTGTCTCGTCATCTCCGGTAACCACTCCTGCGTTAAAGCAGTACTGGCACCAGCCGCTGCCGGTAATGCCTCCGACGTAGTCATCACCTCTGACCGGGCCGGTATTGATACAGCAGAAGACCCTGCCGCTTTCTTTTCTCTCACCGGCAATGCCGCCGATATCGTCGTCATCACTGCTGTAGATATAGCCGCTGTTGTAGCAGGCAAATATCGCACCGCTCGAGATGACGCCCGCGATACCTCCGGCATACTGCGTATCGTCTCCGCCGGAGATCTGCCCGTAGTTCGCGCAGTATTCGATAATACCATCCGTGCACTGGCCCGTAATACCGCCGACATAATCCCAGTTACAGTCGACGGAAGACTTGTTCACACAATGGCTGATGAAGCCATGGCTGGCGCCTGAGATCCCGCCTCTGTACGGATCCTGATCGCCCGAGTTGACGCGGGCATTCTGGGTGCAGTGATCGATGAGCGTGTCAATTCCGTTGTGCCCGCAAATACCGCCCTCATAGTCGTCGGTCGCCTTGATCAGGCTGACCTCGCTGTAGACATCAACGATATGGCCTGCGTGCAGCACGCCGCAGACGCCTCCGACCTCCCAGTCGCCCTGGACCGATCCCTTGATCGCGAAATTCGTAATACTCCCACGGAAGACATCTCCGAAGAACCCGTCCTGTTTGCTTGATGTCGTGATCGACAAGCCAATGATCGCATGGCCGCCGCCGTTAAAGCTTCCCTCGAACGAATGTCCGGGCAGCCCGATCCGGCGCCACTCGATCCCGGCAAGGTTGATATCCCTTCTCAGGATAATCGTGCGCCCCGCAAAACTGTTGACTCCGTCACGCACAAGCTGCGACAGTCCCGCAAGCTGGCGGGCGGTATTGATTTCGTACACGCTCGCGCTTGTATTGGAGTAGTACCAGCTGTTGTCCCAGGTACCGTCCCAGATATCCCAGTTGGAACCGTTGCAGTCATGGCGTGTTGCGCCCCATTCGTTCATCGGTTCCGGTGTCGTCGTATGGACAAACCGGAAGCGCTGGGCAGATGTTCGGTTCAGCGAATAAAGCTGTATCGCCGTTCCGTCGCCCGTACTGCTTCCGGAGACATCGATCACTTTATTATGATCAAGTTTGCTTCTGATAAAATAACCACCGTCGCCGACCGGATCGAGCTCCCAAAGCTGCTTATCCGAGCCGTCGTAAGCGGCCGCCTTCAGCCTTGTGCCGTTGGCGGTATTGCTGCCCGGCACTTCCAGAACTTTGTCATAACAGAAACTGCGAAAGCTCACATAATCTCCGTGTTTTTCGACTTTCCACGTCTGATTGTCGCCTCTGTGTGCTTTGAAAAGCTGGACTGTCTTCTCGTCGGATGCCGAGATATCGATTGCGCTGGCGCCGGCGTGCTGCGGAACGATCGCAAATCCTTCGTCCGCACTGAAGCCTTCAAGTCCTTTGGTAACCTCCTCGTTCTCAGCGGTCTCCTCATTCTGCTTTTTGGGGAGCAGTCTGAACCGCTGGTTATCACCTCTGTTCAGCTCGTGGACATTGATCTGCGCGCCGTTATCGGTCGTAGCGCCGTAATTGTCCATGCCGAAATCTTCATTCAGCTTACTCTTGATGCAATAAGTGTCATCTCCGGCATCTTCAAGCTTCCAGAGCTGCTTGTCCGATCCGTCGTACTGATTGACCCAAAGCTGAGTACCGTTCCCGGCATTGCCGTTCGGAACCTCGATCACTTTGCCGGATGCCGTATCGGTGAAATAGACATACTCCCCGTTCTCGGTGACCGTCCATGTGTGGTCATGGCCGTTTCCGCGCGCCCACAGTCTGAGTTTGGAATCATCTCCGTTCACATCGACATTGCAATTCGGAGCGTTCACCGGAACAAGATAGTATTCCGAGTCATTTGCGGCATAAACGGTCCGCCCCGGCAGAACCGGGAGGACCATCGATGCGATAACGGCAAATATTGCCAGGATACTGATCAGCCTTTTCTTCATTCTCTGTTACCCTTGCCTCTTGTTAGAACTCTTTTGCGTCTGGCAGTCTCTCGGATTCCAAAGAAGACAGCTGCCGCCAGTGCCAGAATGCCGAGAATGATCACGACCGGCGTGGCCCTGCCAAAAGCGGATGCCGGAAGTTTATCGGAAGTGTGTGTCTTTGCGTCTCTTTCGATCTCCTGTACTTCATAGGTCGGTTCCACGAGTCCGTTCAACACCAGATTGTCATCGGGAAGACCTTTCTTGGCGGTCAGCAACGAGATCTGCATTGCCTGTGCCGTCAGTTTGATTCCGCCTTCGCCTGCCTCTTTTTCATCCACCGCAAGAAGCGCAAGCGGAAGTCTGATATATTTCTTTTCGCTTGTCATGACCTTCTCAAGCTTATCTTCATTAACGACAAAACTGTTCGCCATGGAAGGTCCGTCCGATGCAAAATAGCCGTAAGCCCACGCGCCGAACGTCGTCTCTGAAGCATCCGTACTGTCTCCGATATAGAGCATTGAGATCGGGTTGCCGGCTTTCTCATCTTTCGTCATATACAGATAGAACGGTTCATCTCCACCGATCTGTCTGCTGGACACTCGGTCGTATTCGATGCCTGAGAGATCGACAGCATCTGCCTGCAGTTTGACAGTCACATCCGCCTCTGTCTTTTTAACTTCATCCTGTGTTTCTTCGGGAACTGTTTCTTCAGGAGTTTCTTCAGCCGCTGCCTGTTCAGCTGTCTCATCAGTTTCTTCGCCGGTCACTTCCTGCTCTGCGGCTTCATCAGGATTCTCTTCATTTTCTGTCTCTTCAGCAACTTCTTCACCGGTCTCCTTTCCGGCAGTTTCTTCAGCTTCTCCTTGTACAGTTTCTTCAGTTGCTTCTTCGGGAGCTGCATTATCAGCTTCTGCCTGTTCTTCAGAAGCAGTGTTTTCTTTGTTGTCCTCACCGGGTGTGAGCTGTCCGCTTTCAAGCTTCTTGACCAGATCCGCATTGAGCGCGACCAGATTTGTGATCGCATCTTTCGCGTCAGCTGTGCGTTCATAGGCAAGAATCGTATAAGTATCTTTCGATGTGTCTGCGTCTCCCTCAACATAGTAATTGAATCCGTTCGCAGCCGCGCTGTAGACAGCGCCGTCTTTATTCTCCGCCTCGACCAGTGCGAGTTTGCTGATATACGGTTTCACGATCCCGTCGCGGATCTCGGCCAGATAGATCGTTGTATCGCTGTTGACTTCAACATCCGCAGGAGTTCCGTCCGTATGGCGGACGATTTGGGCACCGTCATTTGTGATCGGAAGCAGTTTCTCATTCTTCGCTGTTCCGGAGCGGAGAATATCCAGACCGACAAGAGGCTCTCCTGCGCTCTCATCTGTCGTCGTATAGATGCATCCGCCGCCGCCGCCGTTGTTCGCGTCGACATCCACCTTGGATGCGCGGCTGTATTTGATGCCGTCGACATCAATGCTGTCGCCGGCGTCCGCGGCGACAACAACGCCTGTGATCGGATCACCGTCGTTGTACTTGTAGCCGACATAGATCTGATTGTCCTCTTCAGATGTGGCATTCAGTCCGACAACACGAACGCTGTAGCCGTCATCTTCGAGTTTGGTCATGCCTTTCTCTCCTTCAGCAAGACGGATGTCTGTGATGAACTGAAAGTTCTCGGCCCGGACAGTCATTGTCTTGAATCCGGCAAGTGTCATAGCGACCGCCATTGCTGCCAGTACTGCAGTGATTTTTGTTGCGAATACTCTCTTTTTCATATGCATACTCCTGCTCCCAATATAGTTTGAGTCTTCTCTGATATTATTATAGGGATATACCCGCAAGATTTCATTCACCAAAACGGTTAAAACGGAGATCCAACCGCAGTTGAACCTCCGTTTGAGAATTCATAAATAACAGTTTCTGTATCCTGAGAAACTTCCTCCTAAGCAGCCGCTCTTGCTTGCGGTCTCCTGGCTGCTACACTCTTTCTCAGTAAAATGATTGCCGGAATATAAGACAGTATCGGAAGGATGAAACCGACATTTCTGAACGATGACTGTACCAGTACGTTATAGACAGCGTGGTAGATGATCGCGGCAGACAACAGGGCAAATGTTCCGCACCAGAACAGTTTCCTTCTTTTCCTGATGTACGAAATGCCCATGCCGACCATCACTGTACAGAGTCCGTGAACCAGACCCGACCCGAAGCTTCGGATCAGCGCCCACAGGATCGTCGCTTCATTGACATTCTGAAGCAGGATGATCATGTTCTCCAGCAAGGCGAATCCGACGCCTACCGCGAATGCGTTCGAAATCAGTATCCGCCGGTCGTCTGAGATCACGACCGCACAGTAGAGGATCGGAAGTGCCTTGATGATCTCCTCAGTGATCGGTGTGATCGTTGTCGTCACGTAAAGCATATCCTCATCAAAAGCCTGCAGCAGAAGATTGTTGATTTCTGAAATGAACAGACAGCAGCAGACACCGACGATCATAAAAGATACGACCATCCGGGTCCTTCTCTCCAGAAGAGGAAGGATCATACCGAACGCAACAATAATACAGATGAATACGATATAGTTCAGGTTGTCCATTTATTTACCCCCTTCTCCAGTACGGGGACGAAAATCAGATAAATGATGCAGATCAATACATCCACGATCACAAGCAGGATCTCCGGGTAAGGCGCCGCTCTGAGAATCATCTCGGCCATACATAAAAGAGCATAGACCAGGGCCAGCAGATTGTAGCCTCTGATCGAACGGATAATACCGTAATCGACGTCCTCGATCACCAGATGCTTCAGGTGGAAGTACGCGGCCAGTGCGATCACAAGGGTCTCGACACCGCGCGCAACGGCACCCGGACCGAACTCGGCTGATCTAAGATAGATGATAAATAATACCACAATGACGACCGGCGCGAGTATTGCGATCAGACGATACTTGCGGAATTTCGCGCTCTTGTCATCAACCAGCGAATCCATCTGTCCGTAATTTGCCGTGAAAAAGAACAGAAAGCTGCTGATGATGCCCAGCATACCGATATGGAATCCGCTCGGGATCTCCCCGAAAGCGAACAGGCTGAGCGTCTCAAAAAGCCGTCCGAGCATCGCACTGCCGATTCCGAAGATGATCATGCGGGTATAAAGCGCTTTCCGCTCACGGAAAAACCGTACCAGTCCGTAATTAAATCCGAACAGGGCACACAGCGTCATTGCCAGTGATAGTATTTTCAACATTTCCCGACTCTCCTCATCGTAAACTGTTTTAAATATTATAAACCAAATCTAAAAAATTTTGTAGCTTTTTATCGTATTATAGACGCCAGAAGCTTAAAAAACGTGATCTTTTCTGTGGTCTTTGCCCTGAAAGCATATTATAATAATTTGGATAACAGCTTTTCGGAATCATAAAGGTATCATTTATGCTTTTATACTATATCACCGAAAACTTTATGACACTGATGATCCTGGCCGCTCTGATCGTGGCACTGGTCGTCAACCGAAACGCGCAGATCCCGGCTGCCCGGTATTTCGGCATCGCGATCGCGCTGCTGCTTCTGACGACCATTGCCAATACGGCAGCTGACTGGTCCGCCGGAGATACACCGGTTCCGTTCTTCACATCCGATATCGGACATATTATCAGAATCAGGACATTCAGCACGGCTGTCGGCTATATCGTTCTGCCGGTGATCGTTATGCTCGAAGTCGTGATCACGAGCCCGCGGCAGGGCCGGTACAAGCCTCTTCTTGTGATCCCCGCAGTCATCAACGCCCTGATCTATGCAAGTGCATTATTCGGAAGCCGCGCCGCGTTCTGGATCAGCAAGACCAATAAATGGTACCGCGGTCCATGGGGGTACAGCATTTATTTCGCGATGCTGTTTTATGTCTTCATGCTGGCGCTTTTCTCGATCATCTACTTTAAATCTGAGAACGTCAACCGCAGCGCTCTTGTCTTTCTGATCGTTGTTCAGTCAGTTCTGGTCGCAATATTTGAGTACACCGACATTCTGCCGAATATGACTGATGCGATCGTAGCGCTCGGTATGCTTGAATACTATTTCTATCTGTCGGTCATTTACCAGAATGAGATGCGCGAACTGATCGCGGAAAAAGAACTGCATCTGACAAAGCAGCGGATGCTCCTTCTCCGGAATCAGATCCAGCCTCATTTCATCTTCAATTCACTGAGTGTGATCCGCTCTCTCACAAAGCGCGATACCCGTGCCGCGGTCAGCAGCATCGACTCATTCTCGGATTATCTGAAGGCACATATCTATTTTATTCAGGATGATGAACTGATCAGTTTTGAAAAAGAGCTCGGTCATGTCAAGGCCTATCTGGCACTCGTCCAGGCCGATTCAATGAGAAACCTCGAGATCATCTACGACCTCAACGCCACTGATTTTATGATCCCGCCGCTGACACTTGAGCCGATCGTTGAAAATGCGATCAAGCACGGCATCAGCATGGCCGGCGGCACGATTACGATCGCAACGAATGAGGATGATGAAGCTGTCAGGATCACGGTCTCCGACAGCGGCAATTCGGACGGCGGACTGACCGAAAAAGAATCCGAGCGTCTCGGTATCGGTATCGAGAACACCCGGACCCGTCTTCAAATGCAGTGTAACGGCACGCTTGACATGAACCTCGAAGGTGAAGGTGCCGTCGTCACGATCACGATCCCTAAATCATGATCTGTTATTACTCATCAATGCCGGTCAGCTGATTCATATTGACGCCCAGAATGCGCGCCATTTCCATCAGCGATATCACGTCCGGAATGCGCTCGCCCGACTCCCATCTGTATACTGACTGGACCGAAACGCTCATATGTTCGGCAAATTCATTGCGGGACATCGCGCGTTTTTCGCGGTACATCCTGATCCGGCCGCCGATCGCGCTGCTGCCGCTGTACTGTTCTTCGACCATCTTTTTAGTGATCCCCGAGACCGGATGGCGCAGATTGTTCATCGCCTCTTTGAGCCTTTCGGTGCTGACCGGTTTCACGAGAAACCCGCTCGCCCAGGTACTGTAACTGTCGAGCGCATACTGCTCGTACCCCGTGATATAAATGATATTGGTACGCGGATATTTGCCGAGGATCTTCTTGGCCAGATCGAGGCCGTTCTCTCCCGGCATATCGATGTCCATAAAGATGACATCGAAATGGTGTTCATCGCAAAGCGCCGGCACTTCGAGCGGATTGCTCACTCCGATGACCGTCGCATCCGGTGTGATCTCTTTCAGTTCATCCGCGATATCTTCCATGATCAGCGGATGGTCATCCACTACCAGTATCTTCATCGTTCATCAATCTCCTCTGTGATCGAAAACGCGCTGTGTCTTCTTCTCGGAGCGCGGCAGAGTGTTAAGTGAAACAACGACGACCTTGGGCGTCACATTCAGCTGCGACTTGACCAGCTGACGGATCCTCTCCCCTGTCGCGCTGAAGTCGACTCTGCCTTCAGCCTCCGTCGTGATCATAATGATATCCCGGTTGATGCTGTTATCGTGCGCGATATCGATCTTGTACTCACTTGATACGCCGTCGACCTGGCCGAGGATCGCCTCGACCTGACTCGGGAACATGTTGACGCCGTGCACCTTGAACATATCGTCGCTGCGGCCTTTGATCGTATCAAGCCGCGGATAGGTACGGCCGCATGGACAGGGATCCGGAAGGATCCTGGAAAGATCATGTGTCCTGAACCGGAGCAGCGGAGCACCCTCTTTGACGAGCGTCGTGATAACGATCTCGCCTTCCTCGCCGTCCGGAAGCACTTCGCCGGTCTTCGGATCGATGATCTCGGTATAGAGATAATCGTCAAAGATATGCATGCCCTCTCCGCCCGGACAGTTGATGCCGATGCCGGGGCCGTAGATCTCGGTCAGTCCGTAAATGTCGAAAAGCTCAATATTGAATACCTTTGCGATATAATCGCGTTTAGCCTGGCTCCAGCGTTCCGATCCGATCACGCCTTTTGTCAGTTTGATCTGATCTCTGATCCCGCGCTTCTCGATCTCTTCAGCCAAAAGCAGCGCATAGGAAGATGTCGCGCAGAGCACGGTCGATTTAAGATCGATCATCATCTGGATCTGCTTTTCGGTGTTGCCCGGACCCATCGGGATCGCCATCGCGCCGAGTTTTTCGCATCCGGCCTGGAAACCGATGCCCGCAGTCCAAAGTCCGTATCCGGGTGTGATATGGATCCGGTCTTTCTCTGTGATACCGGCGATCTCATAGCAGCGCGCGAACATCGCGGCCCAGTCGTCGACGTCTTTTTTTGTGTAAGGGATGATGACCGGCTTTCCGGTCGTTCCCGAAGAAGAATGAATGCGGACGACTTTTTCGTCAGGCACCGCCTGGATACCGAGCGGATAAGCATTCCTGAGGTCTGCCTTGTCGGTAAACGGGATCTTCTCAAAGTCCTCGGGACTCGAGACGCCGGTGATCCCCGCGTCACGGTAAACTTTGCTGTAGTAATTGCCGCTTTCAAGGATCCTCTTGATTTGTCTGTCGACAAGCTCCAGCTGTTTTTCATTGATTCTCATCGTGTCATCTCCCTTTCTCCGATCGCATATCCGGCCAGAAACGCCTGCTTGTTGATATCGGCAAACCGCGCCGGAATACGTTTTTCAATCTGACCTGTGATCGTGTCTTTTGCGATGCCCAGTGCCCCCGATCCCGCGGCAATGCCGAGCATCATGATATTAAAGAATTTCGTTGACCCATACGGCCTGCACAGCTCATCCGCGTTGACGAAAATGCAGTTGTATTTGTCCGCGAGGTACGCGGTCATATCGGTGCCGTCGTAACCGGAGCCTGTCAGCGATGCCGTGACAGGTTTCGTCGCGGCCGTATTGACAACGATGATGCCGCCCTGCTGCATATAGCACAGATTCCTGACGGCCTCGGCCGGCTCAAACGCGAGCATCAGCTGCGCGCTGCCGTGCGGGATCAGCGGTGAACAGGCTTCTTCGCCGATCCTGACATGACTCGTCACCGAACCGCCACGCTGTGCCATTCCGATCGTTTCGGCGCTGTGTACGCAATTGCCCTCTTCCATCGCTGCCGCGGCAATGATCTTCGAGGCAAGGACCGTTCCCTGGCCTCCGACACCGCAGATCATGACATCTTTATTCACAGACATCACCTCCGATCGCTTCGACCGGACAGATGCTCGCGCACAGCCCGCATCCGGTACACAGATTCGGATCGATCAGCACAGCATCTCCGGAAGTCACAAGTGCCGGACATCCGATCTCCCTGATGCATTTCCTGCAGTTGATGCATTTAGCGGAATCGACGGCATACGGCGCGCCGGGTTTTGAAAGCGCGATGCACGGAGATTTGAAGACGATCGCCTTGACTCCCTTTTTATCGGCAAATTCACGGACCGTCGCAACCGCGGTATCCAGGTCGAACGGGTCGATCACAGCAACATCCGGGACGCCGATTCCCTTAAGGACAGCCGCGATATCGACCTTTTCGACGACATTTCCCATCATGTTGCGGCCGGTTCCGGGATGCGGCTGATGACCGGTCATCGCGGTCGTCGAATTATCGAGCACACAGAGGATCATATCTGCCTCGTTGTAGACAGCATTGACAACGCCGGTCATGCCAGACGCGAAAAATGTCGAATCTCCGACGAATCCGAAACATACTCTGTCGTCGTGTGTATGAGCAAATCCCTGTGCCATCGTGATGCCGGCACCCATGCACAGACAGGTATCGACCATGTCGAGCGGCATCGCGTTGCCGAGTGTGTAGCAGCCGATGTCGCCGCAGAAGATCGCTTTTCTGCCTTTCATCGCCTGTTTGACTGCGTAGAATGAGGCTCTGTGCGAACAGCCCGCGCAGAGCACCGGCGGTCTGACCGGAAGCGGCGGCGCATCGGATGTGTCGACCGTATCGAAACCGGCTTGAATTCCATATGCCTCGCGGAGAATGCCTGCTGCCAGATCAGTGCTTATCTCTCCGTTGTGCGGAACCGTGCCGTCGAGTTTGCCGCGCACCTTGATCTTAAGCCCGTGTCTGCCGGCAGTCTTTAAGATCTGCTCCTCGAGATACGGACTGAGTTCCTCGATGCAGAGCACCTCATCAACGCCGTCGAGCGCGTTGACCGCAAAGTCCTCCGGGAACGGGAACGCAGTCGCGATCCGGATCAGTCGTACAGGATCGGCCTGACTGTTCCCACGCGCAGCCGGCTGATCCTTCAGACATTCTTTGACGCAGGCATAACTGATGCCCGAGGTAACGACCGCTTTGACATGTTTTCCTGTTGCAGCACCCTCGACTGTATTGAACCGGTACGCGGAAAAATCCTTGCCGACCTCCGCATTCCGTGCCTCCATTTTGGCGTGATTGATATGAGACAGCCGCGGGAAGATCACCCACCGTCCTGTGTCCTTCTCGAACCCGTCAAATTCTTTCGGCGCGTACTGATCGGGAATGACGATCGACGCATAGGCATGACAGACTCTTGTCGTCGGTCTTAAAAGGACCGGTGTATTGTATTTTTCGGAATACTCAAAAGCATCCTGCACCATCGCGAAGGCCTCTTCGGGCGATGACGGATCAAAGACCGGGATCCTTGCGAAATCGGCATATCTCCGGCCGTCCTGCTCGGTCTGGGAAGAGATCGGTCCGGGATCATCAGCGCTGACGATCACCAGCCCTCCCTTGACACCGACATATGCGACTGACATCAGCGGGTCGGACGCGACATTTAACCCCATCTGCTTCATCGTGACCAATGCCCGCGCACCGCTATAGGCGGCCGCCACGGCGACCTCAAGCGCGGCCTTTTCATTGACCGACCACTCGACATGAACACCTTCGTGCGGATAGCGCGCGACCGTCTCAATGATCTCGGATGATGGCGTGCCCGGGTAGCCTGCGACAAGATTGACGCCTGCCGCCAGTGCTCCGAGCGCGATCGCTCCGTTGCCCATGACATATTCTTTCATCGATTTACCTCGTAAAAATTATTTTTATTATTATATCATGTTCCCGATAGGATAACCATTTACAAAAAGATAATTGTTTTCTGTCAAAAATTGGTTTATTCTACTAGCATAAATATATCAATTTTGGAGTCTTGTAAACTGCCAAAGGGAGAATTGTGATGCAGCCAGAAGAATACAGATTCTACTACGACAGATCCGAAGCCAGCAAATGTCTGCTCTGCCACGATCCGGAATGTTCCAAAGCATGCGCTCAGGGCATGGATGTCGGCAGCATCCTTCGGTCTCTGTACCTGAAAAACTTTCTAGGAGTCAAAGCAAAACTCAATGCCTGCTGCTCTGCCTGTGACGCGCCGTGCGAAAAAGCCTGTGTGCTCTCGGAAAAGAAAGAGCCGGTCGCGATCCGGAAACTGCTGAGCCAGGTAAAGAAGGAATCCGCCACTCTGCCCTCACACCGGATCGAAGATGTCGATCTGTCGGCCGATATCTGCGGTGTTCCGCTCGAGAACCCGTTCCTGCTCTCTTCGTCGGTCGTCGCGAGCAATTATGATATGTGCCGGCGCGCATTTGAGGCCGGCTGGGCCGGAGCGGCATTCAAGACGATCTGCAGTTTCCCGCAGCATGAGACATCTCCGCGGTTCTCTGCGATCCGTCACCATGCCAATACATTCTGCGGTTTCAAGAATATCGAACAGCTCTCTGACCACAGTGTCGAAGAGAATATGAGCATTTTTAAAGAGCTCAGACAGGAATTTCCGACCAAGGTCATCGTCGCCTCGCTCATGGGAGTTTGTGAAGAGGAATGGACCGAACTTGCCGCCAGATGTGAAGAGGCCGGAGCATCTGTGATCGAGTGTAACTTTTCATGTCCGAACATGGAATCCGACGATCTGGGTGTGACGATCGGACAGTCGGAAGAAATGGTCGAGCAGTTTACCGCGGCTGTCAAGCGCGGCACGAGTCTTCCGGTTCTCGCCAAACTGACGCCGAATGTCACCGATATGGTCCCGATGGCTCTTGCTGCGAAACGCGGTGGTGCCGACGGCATTGCGGCGATCAATACGATCAATTCGATCACAGGTGTCGATATCGATACACTCGTCGCAAAGCCTTCCGTACATGGCAAATCCATTGTCGGCGGTTATTCGGGCACAGCCGTACGGCCGATCGCGCTGCGTTTTATCTCGGATATGTCGCGTTGCAGCGAACTGAAAGATCTGCATATCAGCGGTATGGGCGGCATTGAGACATGGCGCGACGCGCTGGAGTTCATCCTTCTCGGCGCAGGAAGTGTCCAGGTAACGACTGCTGTTATGCAGTATGGTTACCGGATCATTGACGATATGATCGAAGGGGTCTCCGAGTATATGAGGTGTAAAGGGATACCGGAACTGAAAAGTCTGATCGGCGGCGCGGCCGATACGATCGTCGACCATCACAGCATCGAACGCGATACGATCATTTTCCCGCTGTTTGATTACAGCAAATGCAACGGCTGCGGCAGATGCTATATCTCATGTATGGACGGCGGACATCAGGCGATCGAATTCGATCCCGTTACACGCAGACCGAAACTGATCGGAAGCAAATGCGTCGGCTGTCATCTGTGCAAACTGGTCTGTCCCGAGAGGGCGATCAGTCCGGCCGGCAAAGCAATCAAAAAGCGGTCTTAAGCATCTTCCTCCGCGGGATTGACGTGGATCATGATGTGTTTGACTTTCGGAAAATGCTGCTCAACATTTTTGTGGACACGCTCCGCGATATCATGAGCGGCAACCAGTGAAATATCCCGCTTGACCGCGATCTCCAGATCCACATAGATCCTATTGCCAAACTGCCTGGTGTGAAGCAGATCGATCCGCTTCACATCAGGCTGTTCTTCTATAAATGCCCTTATGTTCTGCTCGAAATCTTTGCCGCCCGATGTATCCAGCATCTTCGAGATCGAATCCCTGAAGATATCCAGCGCGACTTTCAGGATCAATGCGCAGATGACCAGACCGGCTACCGGATCCATGAACGGAAAACCGAGTCTGGCCAGCCCGATGCCGATGAAGGAACCCACCGATGACAGCGCGTCGGAACGGTGATGCCATGCATCCGCCTTGAAAGCTGAAGAGTCCAGTTTTCTGGCATAGTGCATCGTATACCAGAACATCCCTTCCTTGACGATGATCGAAATGACTGCTGCGATCAGCGGCAGAAGTGTCGGAACCTCCAGAGCGTCGTACCCCATTGCCAGTTTTTTGATCCCGGCATAGCCGATCCCGACACCGGTTCCTGCAAGGATCAGACTGAGGATCAGCGAGGCGACACATTCCAGCCGCTCATGTCCGTACGGATGATTCGCATCCTCCTCCTGTTTTGACAGGCGCACACCGATATAGGCGATCAGCGTTGCGATCACATCGGACAAAGAGTGCGCGGCATCCGAGACCA
>CACYEU010000094.1 GCA_902773445.1 uncultured Lachnospiraceae bacterium
ATCAGAACTGTGATGCCGGGATAACGCCAGTAGTCGATAAAGATCTCCTGCATCCAGACACCGATCGTATCGGCGATCGCGATCTTTTTGATCAGGCCCCAGATGAAGCGCTGAATACCCCAGGCAAAACGCGTATATTCAAAATCATGTCCCTCGTACAGCTGTTCGGCAAGTACTCTGTAATTGCTGATCGGGCCCTGCGTGATCTGCGGAAAGAATGATGTGAACAACAGCATTTTGAGCGGATTTTTCTGCGCCGGTGTCTTCTCCCAGTAGACATCGGCCAGATATCCTGTTGATACAAAAGTGTAAAATGAAATACCGAGAGGCACCAGCAATTGCACAGAGGTGATCCTGCCGCCTTCGGACAGGAATCGGTTGATCTGTTCGATGATGAAATTCAGATACTTGAAATAGATCAGCAGACCGAAATTCAAGATCATCGCTGCTGCGACGATCAGTCTCTGCCTGCGCTGATCTCTGCGTTTGACGGCTTTTCTCTGCTCGCGGTCAAACTCTTTTTTGTGCTCTTTGAGATAGGCTTTGGATCTGACCCGTAAGTTTTCCACCAGAATCGCGGCACCGTAGGTGGAGAATGCCGTGACCGCCAGATAGATCAGGTTGACCGGTCCTGTCGCGGCATAAAAGATCAGACCGGCAGCCAGCAGAACGATCCAGCGGTTCTTCTTCGGAACCGCGAAATACAGCCCTGTCGTAACGGCCAAAAAGATAAAAAACTGAAATCCGGTGATGCTCAACTAACGTCTCCTACTCGTCTTCCAGGATCTCCTGAATCATCGCCCACATTGCGCTCATACTGTTGAAGTTGACCGGTTCAAGGTATTTCGGCGATATATCGATATCGAACACATCTGAAATCTCGCTGATCAGCGTCACGATCTTCAGTGAATCATAGACCTTGCCGTCGATCAGCTGGTCTTCGGTGTCATAGTCGATCGTCGGATCGATGTCTTCCAGAATCTCTCTAAGTTCTTCCATTCTCAAAATTCCTTTTTTAATGCCATCCTGTCGATCTTGCCGTTCGCATTCAATGGCAGAGTCTCTCTGATAATCACATTCCACGGCATCATATACGGTGCAAGCTTTTCTCTGAGCGATCCGAGCACCGACCGCGCAAACTCCTTTTCGTTTTCCGGCATGCTGACCGGCGCGGCGAACAATACGATCCTCTCGCGCGACTCATTGTACAGGCAGCAGCACTGGTCGATTTCCGGCAGAGATGAAGCGACCGTCTCGATCTCCCCTAGTTCGATCCTGTGTCCCATGTGTTTGATCTGGCTGTCGGAGCGCGAAGCAAAAACCAGATTGCCGGACTCATCATAGCGGGCGAGATCACCGGTTTTCAGATGAACTCCGTCACCGGTGTTGATAAATGCCGCGGCTGTCTTGACCGGATCATGCCAATAGCCGGTTGCAAGAGCCGGACTTTGAATATAGATCTCACCGGTTTTATGCGGTACGGCGATCTTCGGCGGCAAAGGTCCGGTGTCGGCTGCAGTCTTTCTGCCGGACGTCTCCCGAAGCGTTACTGTCGAATTGCATAGCGGTTTTCCGATCGGAAGCTCATCATCTTCCTGCAGATCCCTGACTTCATACCAACAGGCAATACCTGACTGTTCGCTCGCGCCGTAAAGATTGACAAACCGGGCGCCGGGCACGGCGCTGGTCCACGCGCGCAGTGTCTTTGTACGGCAGGCCTCACCGACAAAAAAGACATTATTAAGATACTTCGGTCTTACTTTGTCGAATGTCTTAAGCTTCGCGACGACCGTCAGTGCTGAAGGGACCCATGAGATAAAGTTCACGCCCCGTTCATTTAAGTGATCGATCAGTTTCGGCCCGAACATGAACAGTTCCGATGGAATGATCTCGAGAGTGCCGCCGGTTGCCAGCGCAAGATAAATATCTTTTGCCGATGCGTCAAAATGAAACGGTGACTGATTGCCGATGACCAGGCTGTCATCAAACTCAAAAGTCTTTATATAAGCCTCAATGAAACTGATATAAGCACCATGTGTCTTGACGACGCCTTTCGGTTCTCCTGTCGAGCCCGATGTGTAGACCAGATACAGCAGCTGATCATCACCGGCAGGTTCTGCCAGCTCCGGCATTGTCACGGATCCATCCGGCGCATCTGCCGGAATCTGATCCGCAGCAATGAATCCTGTGCCGGAAAACCCTGCGATACTTTGTTCGCCCTCACGCCCGAGTATCAGGCTCATACCGGTGTCAGCGATGATCGCCTTGAGCTTCTGCCCGGGAAGTGACGGATCCAGAGGGACATAGGCGGCTCCGGCATACAATACGCCTAAGAACATCGCGACCGTCAATGCATCTCTTCCGGTCGATACACCGATCAGCCCGGTACCGTCATTTTCCCTTTTGATCTGCGCACAGATACCGAGAGCTGTCTCTTTCAGCTCGCGGTATGAATAGGCGTGACGTATATCCGCCACAGCCTTCCGGTCCGGGAAAGCTGTGGCGTTATGTTCAAGATACTCAAGTATATTTTTCATTACCAATTACACATAGATATAGATCGTCGATCCTGTCGGTACATTGTTCTGCAGCCAAAGGGCGTTTTCTTTCTGCAGCCTGACACATCCGTGTGAAACGCCGGCTCCGAGCTGGCGGCCGCCGAACGGAACACCGTTGTGATGACAGAGGATCGAATGGAAGAAATACGATCCGGTGATCTGTGTATAGTAGAAACATCTGAATTCCGGACCCGAATCGAAATAGTAACCTTTCGATCCGACCCTGAACACGCCGACCGGTGTCGGTGTGACCGGACGTCCGTCTCCGCAGAGCCAGTACTTGACCATTGTCCAATTGCCCTTGCTGCCTCTGAAAATCGCTGCTCTGTGTGTCGCTTTATCGACCAGGATCAGCCATCCTGTCGGACTCGACATACCGTTGGCATGAACAAGCAGACGGCTTCTGTTGCGGTCAAGAGACATGTTGAATTTGTCTGACCTGACCTTTTTGCCGTCGACATATGTATGGACATTAAAGACGCCGCCGTGCTCGTGATACAGGCCGTCAACGCTGACCTGGAAATGATTGGCGCCGATGTTCTTGGCCGTATACCATCTGATATCATCCTGGCCGCCGGTGTTGCTCCATACCGGGAACTGAACCTTTGATCCCTTCGCACCATTGACGTTGGCGTTCAGGATCGTGATCGCATAACGCGAATTGTCAGCCTTAAGCTTTGTGAAATAGATATAGTTGTCAGGGCTGATCTTGACCGTCTTTCTTCCGACACAGGCCTTGATACCGTTTCCCATCGTCACATACACATGGACATTGTATGTTCCCCAATGCCGCTTATGATTCTCTACCTGAGCAAAGACCGAGTAGGCGTCTTCCTTGCGCTTGACGCCCTTGTACCAGTGAAGATCGTTCTGATCACTGTCGCGCCATGCAGCGAAATCAACTCTTGTAATGCCTGACGGTGCCTTTAATCCGCTTCCGATCATTCCGAACCGGCCAAGCTGTCCGCTGACATTGTTGATCGTCAGATTACCCGTCGGGGCCGTTACATTGAATGTTGTCTTCCCGAGATATTTGAGCGTGCCGTCAGTTAACTGCGCATAAGTGTGAACCTGATATAATCCTGGTGATTTATGATTCTTGATCTGAACTCTGACTGCATAGGTCCCCTTATCAGCTGTCTGATCAGTATACCACTTGATGTCATCCTGGCCCTTTGCGTCCGACCATACCGCGAAGCGCATCTGCTTGATGCCGTCCGCGCATTCGACCTTGCTGACATAGGCCACGAAAGACATCTCGTTGTCTGTGCTCTCATGGACATCGATCTTGTCAAAAGTGACTGTGCCGGGTGATGCCATCGCTGTTACAGATGCATCGTCTTCGGAAGCCTGTTCTTCTGACTGAGCCTGTTCATCTGCAGTTTCTTCCTGCACATCTTCCTCTTCGGAAGCATCTGCTTCCTCAGAAACAGCCTGTTCATCAGAGGCGGCATCCTCTCCGGTATCGCTGAGAAACTCATCGTCCTGTCCGATCTGCTCAGCTGCATTGTCCTGTGGATTAAGATCCTCGGCAAATGCGGCTGCAACAGGCAGATCAGCAAGGCTTAAGCAAAGCATCAAAGCCATCAAAAATGCCATCAGTTTGTTCATCGTTTTCTTCATCATCTTCCACCCTCTTCTTTGAAAGTTCAGATATTGATCAATCTGTGTATAATCAAAATTTATTCTATCATAAGATGATATCCAGCCGCAAGTTAAAACCGCTGAACAAAGAGTTGTATAAACTCAACGTTCAGCGGCGGTGTTTTCGTCCGGTTATATTGTTGTTCCGGTAAACCTAATTGGTCTGCGCCAGTTCACGGACTGCCGCAATGGCGCTGTCGACCTCTTCCTCTGTATTGAAATATGAGAAGGAAAAGCGCACAGCACCGCGGTCCGTCGTGCCGAGTGCTTCGTGCATACGCGGGGCGCAGTGCGCTCCTGCCCTTGTCGCGATATCATAATCCATTGCCAGAATGTCGGCGACTTCCGCTGAGTCGTAATCGCGGACATTGACCGCCACGATTGCGCCGCGTGCTTTCCAAGGGTCGCCGGCACACTGCCGAGGACCGTCCTCCTGTCCGAAATCACCGTAGACAGTTACGCCCTCTGTTTCCCGCATCGCCTCATAAAACCTGCGGGCAAGGTTTGCCTCATGTTCATGGATCGCCCCGACTCCGACACGGTTGATATAGTCAATTGCTGTGGAAAGTCCAGCGATCCCGTGCGCGTTCATTGTTCCGGCTTCGAGTCTCACCGGCATCTCAACCGGCTGTGTCTTCAGATAACTCTGAACTCCGGTTCCGCCGACTTTAAACGGTCTGACCGATATGCCGGGCATCACGCAGATTCCTCCTGTGCCCTGCGGTCCGTAAAGACCTTTATGCCCGGTAAAACAGAGTACATCGATCTTATCGCGCTCCATATCGATCGGGATCGATCCGGCGCTCTGTGCGGCATCAACAATATAGAGCAGACCATGTTTGTGCGCGATCTGTCCGATCCTTGCAACATCAAGTCCGTTACCGGTCAGATTCGAGACATGCGTCGTCACGATCGCCTTGGTGTCCTTCCTGATCAGATTCTCCATTTCGCTGTAATTGATACGCCCGCAGTTGTCGGCGCGCGCAAATGAAAGGGACACGCCTCTTTCATTCTCCAGCCTGTACAGCGGCCGCAGCACCGAATTGTGCTCGAGATCCGTCGTGATCACATGATCTCCTTCATCGATCAGACCGTTGATCACAATATTCAGGCTCTCCGTGACATTTGAAGTAAATACAACGCCGGTCTCGTCAGGACAGCCGAAAAAACGGGCTGTCTTAAGCCGCGCTTCATAGATCGTCCGCGCGGCGTCAAGGCTTCCGCCGTGAACACCTCTTGCACTGTTGCCGATCGTGTGCATGGCTGTACAGACGGCGTCGATCACGCAGTCCGGCTTGTGAAGTGTTGTTGCTGCATTATCCAGATAAATCATAGTGTTACCTTTTTATCTTTTTTGCAAATGTTGCTGCTCCGATCGCGCCTGCATATCGGGCATCGGGATTTGTCTCGACCTCAGTTCCGAGTTCTTTTGACAGCGCTTTGCGAATGTATTCGCTGTCACAGAGTCCTCCTGTCAGCACGACCGGCTGCGCGCTCATATTGACTCTGCCTGCCTGGGAACTGACTTTGCGGACGATTGAATCGACGACAGCGAACGCGATATTCTCTTTCGATTCACCTCTTCCGATCAGGCTGATGACCTCTGACTCGGCAAAGACTGTGCACATCGACGAGATCGATGTATCGCTGCCGTTCGCCGCGAGCGCGGTCAGCTGATCAGGCGACACTGATAATGTATTGGCCATGACTTCAAGGAAACGGCCGGTTCCCGCAGAACACTTATCATTCATCCAGAAGTTTCTGACCATGCCGCCGGCGACTTCGATGATCTTAGTATCCTGACCTCCGATGTCTACGACTACCATATCACGATAACCGAATAATTCAATAGCCCCTGCGCAATGGCAGGTGATCTCCGTGATCGTTTTGTCAGCATACGGAATCGAAACACGGCCGTATCCTGTCGCAACACAAGGATCCTCTCCGATCACATGGCCTGCATCGGCAAGCCTGACCCTGATATCATTGGCCGTGTCAACACTGCTCCATCCGGTCGGGCAGACATCTTTGTAAACGATTGCTGAATTCTCATCGATGACGATCGTCTTAGCGCAGGTCGATCCGATGTCGATTCCGATAAATCCCATAGTATTTCTCCTGTCTACAGTAAAGCGGGCTGCCCCTCATCAGACGGACAGCCCGTAAAACTAACAGTACCGGTCGCGGTGTGGATTGATCTGACCTTCCAGTGAGCGGACCGCGTGATAACGCGGCTTTTTTTCCTCGAGGACGCGCCTGACATCCCCGATATTCTCAGGTTCGATCATCAATGACATACCGCAGGTCAATTCGCCCTGGATCGCGCGCGGCGCAGGAGCGATCCTGCTCGGGATCCCCTCTTCTTTCAAGAGCGCCTGCATCGCAAATCCGTGCGTATTGGTGTCAAATAATATGTAGTATTTAAGATTATTCTTTTCCGGCATTATCCGAGCATTTCAACAAACGCTTCGATACGTGTACGCAGCTGTTCCGCATCAGAATCCGCGTAGTCGGTCTCGATACCGAGAACCGGGATACCCGCCTCATTCAGAGCGCGCTCAACGTTGCGTCTCTCTGTGTCATACAGGCAGCAGAACTTCAGGTTTGTATCGATCACGCCGTCAACATTGTATTCCTTAGCAAGGCGGACAATATCATCGATGCGGGCATCGTTCGGGGTGAAGCATGCGCAGTTGTTCTTCATATAACGCTTGGACAGTGCCATGTACTGCTCATCGAGGCTGCCGAGGTCTTCTTCGACAAGATTCTCGAAATAGCGTGTGCCGGTGCACATCTCTTCACAGACAACCGCTGCACCGCTCGTCTCAATAATATGATGAAGCTTCCAGTTCGGAATTGCAAGCGGTGTACCGGTGAGCATGATTCTCTTTGTACCGGCCGGGAAGACCGAAACGCCGTCTTTGACTCTCTGCTCGCACTCGTCTGCAAGTTTGTTGGCCATCTCGGCGCAGCGTGCCGGATCGTCGAAGAACGCGATCTGCATCACGAGAAGGGCATCCTTGCCGCTGATCGGGATCACGTCGCTCTTGCGTGTCTCATAAATGCGTGCGAGAGCTTTTCTCTTCTCGTTGATCGTATGGATCGCCTCGTTGAGCTTCTCAACTGTGATCTTATTGCCGGTGAATTCCTCGACCTTTGCCGCAAAATCCTTGATCTCCTCAGCCCACTTCACGATGTCCTTCTCACGCTTCATCTGCGGAAGGTCCATGATATACATCGGAACATCTTCGCCGAGGATCTCATAAGCTTTTTTCTTTCCGTCGCAGGTCGTCTCACCGACATACATATCGGCGATTCTGAAGAACGGGCATGTTCTGTCGAGACGCGCGCCGACTGATGCTTTGATCAGCGGGCAGGTGCTCTTCGGAAGCACTTTCTCGCCGCCCTCTACCCAGAACTGAGAGCCGCCGCAAAGGCCGCTGACGATTCCGTCGGCCGCGATGACGACTTCATCGGGTACATAGACGCAGAAAGTACCGAAAACTTTCCGGCCGTTCTTCTGAGCCTCGATCAGCTCTGACGGACGGATACCGTGGATATCAGCTACGACAAAGTCATAGAATCCCATGCCTTCCGGGCGGTTTTCCTGTGACAGATAAACATCTCCGAACGCTGTCGGAAGCACCTGGCAAAGGGCGTCATGCTTGTCAACATCCATGCCGAGATCAGTCCACATTTGTAAATTGTCAGCCATATTTTTCCTCCTTGATTACCGTTAGCGAGTTTTACGTAAAAACAACTAAAAATATTCTACATGGCATATCAAGCCCGCGCAATCATTAAACTATAGGTTTTTTCTATAATAGGCCCTGTGCGAATAATTAGCACTCTATCGAAAAGAGTGCTAATTTTCTATTGACTTCTCCGGTAACGAATACTAAAATATTAGTTGAACGAAGCGGCCAGTACTACGGCCGTGATTTTTTGGTCTGTAATCTGTATACATATATAAAGGGGTGAATCGATATGGCCACACGCAGCGGCAATCTTTCAATCAACAGTGAAAACATCTTTCCGATCATCAAGAAATGGATGTATTCCGACCACGACATTTTTGTCCGCGAGATGATCTCGAACTGTACTGACGCGATCACGAAACTGAAGAAACTTGATGTCATCGGCGAATACGAATGTCCTGATGACTATAAGCCCGAGATCAAAGTCGTCGTCGATCCGAAAGAGAAAACGCTTTCTTTCATCGACAACGGTCTCGGCATGACTGAAGATGAAGTTGAAGAGTATATCACTCAGATCGCATTTTCAGGCGCCAGTGAATTCCTTGAGAAGTATAAGGATAAGACGAATGAAGATCAGATGATCGGTCACTTCGGGCTTGGCTTCTACTCTGCATTTATGGTCGCCGATGAAGTTCACATTGAAACGCTGTCATTCCAGAAGGACGCTTCACCGGTCCACTGGGAAAGCGCGGGCGAAACAACTTATGAGATCGGTGAAGGAAGCCGTGATTCGGTCGGCACGACGATCACGCTGTTTTTGAACGATGACTCTCTCGAATTCGCAAATGAATACCGCATGCGCGAAGTGCTCGGCAAATACTGCTCTTTCATGCCCTATCCGATCTATCTCAGCCGCGCGGACATCGATCAGGAATTTGAAGTGATCGACGAAGAAGACCTGCGCGACGATGATGTCATCATTGAGAGGATCCATGAGGATGATAAGGACAGAGTCAAGATCAACAAGCGCCCGGTCGCGCTCAACGACACACATCCGCTCTGGGGCAAACACCCGAACGACTGTGAAAAAGACGACTATCTCGAGTTCTACCGAAAAGTCTTCAACGATTACAAGGAACCGTTATTCTGGATCCATCTTAACATGGATTACCCGTTTAACTTGAAAGGTATCCTGTATTTCCCGAAGATCAACACCGAATACGATTCGATCGAAGGAACGATCAAACTCTACAATAATCAGGTCTTTATCGCCGACAACATTTCTGAAGTCGTGCCTGATTTTCTGAAACTGTTAAAAGGCGTGATCGACTGTCCGGATCTTCCGCTGAACGTTTCGCGCAGCGCTCTTCAGAATGACGGTTTTGTCCAGAAGATCTCTGACTATATCTCAAAGAAAGTCGCCGACAAACTGACAGGCATGTGCAAAACCGACCGCGAAGAATACGAAAAGCACTGGGACGACATCGCGCCGTTCATTAAATACGGCTGTCTGCGCGACGGCAAATTCTGTGACCGGCTTCAGGATTTCATCCTGTTTAAGAATCTCGACGATCAGTATCTGACGCTCAAAGAATACTCAGACAAACACGGCCTGACCGTTGAGGAATCCGAGAGCAAGCCGGAAGAAACAGCGGATAAGACAAATGAAAACATCGAAAAGAAAAGCGTCTACTATGTGACCGATCCGATTCAGCAGAGCCAGTATATCAATATATTTAAGGGCGAGGGCCTCGACGCGGTATACCTGACGCACTCGATCGATACACCGTTCATCTCACAGCTCGAACAGAAGAATGAACACCTTGAGTTCAAGCGGATCGATGCCGGTCTCGATGACTCTCTGAAAGAAGGCGACGATATCGATCAGGCAGACGATCAGGCCATCGGTGATGTCTTCAAAAAAGCTCTGGGACGCGATACGCTCGATGTCAGGGTCGAGCATCTGAAAGATGATTCGATCGCTTCGATGCTTGTCACAAGTGAAGAAGGCCGGCGTATGCAGGATATGATGAGGATGTACGGTATGGATGTCAGTTCGCCTGACATGATCGACAACGACGCGACATTGATCGTCAACGCGAATCATCCGCTTGTACAGTATGTCACGGAGCATAAACGCTCAAAGAACAGCCCGGTGATCTGCCGCCAGCTCTATGATATGGCGCGGATCGCCAATCACCCGCTGTCACCCGATGAGATGACTGCGTTTGTCAACCGCTCAAATGATATTATGATGATGTTGACCGGGCAGAAGAAAAAGCCGTAACCAATGTTGATAAATGATCCCTCTGTGCTATAATAGGTTTACTTGGTCTGAAGATACTATTTGAGGGGCATTTAAGTGAATACCATTTCAGCAATCGTTACCATTCCGATTGCCCTTTTCCTGTTTTTTCTGCAGGGTACATAGTATCGAAGGCTGTACGGATCGAAGGATCTGCTGCAGCCTCGATTTTTATGGTATTTACGATCCTGACCGGCTTATTCCGGTCGCTTTAATCCCCTTTATACAATTTGATCGATCAAAATAAGACAACAGATGAAAGACTATATCAAAAAGTTCTATGAATCCCACCGCGAAATCATCGCCTATCTGTTTTGGGGGGTTCTGACAGCCGTAATAAACTGGGGCGCCTATATACTGTTTGCCGCCATACTGCCGTTCGGCAGGCTGACAGTCACTGTTGCGAACGCTTTGTCATGGGTATTTGCGGTCGTGTTCGCTTTCATATCGAATAAGATCCGGGTCTTTGAAAGCAGAGACTGGTCATTTAAAACAACATTCCCTGAATTGTGGAAATTCGTCGGCACGAGGGCCGCAACCGGTCTGTATGAAATGATTGCCGTTCCGGCTCTGGTCGCAATCGGACTAAATCAGAAGATCTTCGGCATCGAAGGAATGCTCTCCAAAGTGCTAGTATCCCTGTCGGTCGTGATCATAAACTATGTCGCCAGCAAATTTTTGATATTCAGACACCATGATTGATTATCTGTTATTAGTTATCATTCCGCTTACGCTTATAGTCATCTGTCTGTGCGCAGGTTATCTGTTGTCGCGCATCGGCAGTCTCAGCTTGACTCCTTCAGGATGCATTGTTGCCGGCTATATTGGCATAACCGGCGCTTTTCAGCTGATTTCTCTTCCGTTCATGCAGTTTGGACTTCGTTTCACACCGCTGTTTGTATTAAGCGTTCTGCTCTGTCTCGTGATCACCGCGGCAGGGATCGTGTTGATGATACGCGACAGAAACCGGCTGAAAAGCTCTGTCTGTAATGGTTTCAGAAATCTGCGCGCGCAGAAGCAGCTGATTCTTTCGGTCATCTTCGCGCTGATCATCGCCTTTCAGATCGCATATATCGTGTTTTACCAATACACGGATGCAGATGACAGCTTCTTCGTCACTCAGATCAACACGATCATTGATACGAACCGCGTCCTGTATTTCGATCCTGCTTCCGGGCTTCCGGAGCTCAAGCTTAACCCGACTTATAAGCTCGTCAGTTACGAAGTGATCCTGAGCGTCATTTCAAGACTGTTCCATGTCAATGCCGCATTTCTTTCGCATACCATTCTTCCTGTCTTTTTCATTCCGCTTCACTATATGATCATTGTCCTGACAGGAAAACGGTTGTTTAAATCACACGCACTGTACTTTGCTCTTCTTTATATGATGACGAATCTGTTCTCTCTCTACTCCGGATATTCACAGGGAGCATTCTTCATCTACAGGATCTGGCAGGGGAAAGGTGTATTGATTGCCATCATTATTCCTGCGTTGATTCTGGCTTTTCTGTGGATTTCAGATCACCATCCGGTTTTGTGGAAAACTGTATTGATCCTTTTTTTGATCCTGCTGTCAGGAATGCATGCGTCAACGATTGGGATTTTCCTGGTTCCGATCGCCTATTTCGGCCTTGCGGCCGGTTATCTGGTATTTGAGCGGTTCGACTTCAAAAGGCTTACAGGCATCATATTGCCGGTGCTTCTGTTCATTCCGCTGGTGTTGCTTAAGTTCTTCGTCCTTTCCGGCGATCAGGGTGTCGGTTTTGGCGCCCTGACAGAAGATCCTGACCAGATCGATCAGCATGTTTCGTATATTCATGAATTCTTTGAGGTGTTCTTTAATAACCAAATTGCCGTTTTTATCGTGTTTGCCGCCGCTCTTATCTTCCTTTTGATCTGCAGCGGAAAACGGTTTGGCAATAACAGAAAGGTTCAATGGCTTGTCGCTTTTCCGTCTGCCGTTATCTGGCTGACATTCGCAAATCCTCTGTTCATGCCTTTTATTATGGAACATGTGACAAGCAAATATGTCTATTGGCGCTTGTTCTGGCTGCTTCAGGTTCCTCTCGTCATTGTCTCAGCGGTCCAACTGGCAGCAGAATCATTCAAAAACAAATACCGCTTTGCCGCATGTTTAATGGCCGGGGTTCTTATGATCGGATTGACCGGTGTTCCGGTCTATCCCGGAAAGTTTAAACACCGCTCAAACTGCTATAAAATAGATGGCTTTGCCGTATTGGCTTCGGATGCTGTTAATGAAGATGCCGGATCCTCAGATGTCACACTGTTAGTCCCGGTTGAACTGTCCTATGAGATCCGCCAGTACAGCAGCAACATCAAACTGCCGATCAATCGGTACTCGGCTGTCAATTTTGCTTCTTCCGGCTTGTCAGATGTCTACAAGGATTTAACCGGGAGTCTTGCAAAACCGCTGTACGTTGACCACCATTGGGACGCGGATTCAATTGAATCTGCCGCAAAAAAACATGGTATCGACTATGTCATTCTGATTACAGACACAATCGATACCAATTCGATTCCTGATTCTTGGAAGAAAGTCGATGAGATTGCAATAACGACCGTTTACAGGTGTTATCAGCGCTGACAAAAGATTATTGCAACGGATATTTCTCAGTTAACTCAGCGACCATTTTTCTGACAAGATTGCTTTGTTCTTCTCCGTCGGTCATCAGCCTGATGCATTCAGCGATCACTTCCATATCTTTCTCTTCCATCCCCCGCGTCGTCACTGCCGGTGTTCCGAGGCGCAGACCACTGGTCACAAACGGAGACCGCTGTTCGTTCGGAACCGTATTCTTGTTGGCAGTGATGCCGACATCATCGAGACGCCGCTCGAGTTCCTTGCCGCTGACGTCCAGACCGGACAGATCAAGAAGAAGCAGATGGTTGTCCGTACCGCCTGACACGATCTTCATACCGCGTGCTGTCAGCGCGTCAGACAGCGCTTTCGCATTCGCGACGACTCTTCTCTGATAATCCTTGAATTCATCGCTCAGCGCCTCCTTGAAGCATACTGCCTTCGCGGCGATCACATGCATCAGCGGTCCACCCTGTGTTCCGGGGAAGATAGCTTTATTGAAATTGAACTTTTTCTGAGCCTCGGCACTTGCAAGGATCAGGCCGCCCCGCGGACCGCGCAGAGTCTTGTGCGTCGTGGTCGTCACGACATCCGCATACGGAATCGGTGACGGATGCAGGCCTGCAGCGACAAGTCCTGCGATATGCGCCATGTCGACCATCAGATAAGAACCGCATTGATCCGCGATCCTGCGAAAACGCTCAAAGTCGATGATCCTGGAATAGGCGCTCGCCCCTGCAACGATCAGCTTTGGCTTGTTGGCCATTGCCAGCTCCTCAAGCTTCTCATAATCGATCCGTCCGTCATCGCCGACGCCGTAAGGAATAAAATGAAAGTATTTACCTGAAATATTGACCGGTGAACCGTGTGTCAAGTGTCCGCCGTTACTCAAGTCCATACCCAACACTGTGTCGCCGGGTTCAAGCATTGCGAAATACGCAGCAAGATTCGCGTTGGCTCCGGAATGCGGCTGCACATTTGCATAGGTGCATCCGAACAGTTCCATGGCCCGGCTGCGCGCCAGATCCTCGATTTCATCCATGTTCACGCAACCGCCGTAATAACGCTTTCCCGGATAGCCTTCAGCGTATTTATTGGTCAAAACACTCCCCATTGCAGCCATCACCGCATGACTGACCCAGTTTTCAGAGGCGATCAGTTCAATATGATGGTTCTGACGTTCACTCTCTTTCCCGATAAGTGCCGCAATTTCCGGATCCGTCCGCTCAATGTCTGCAAATGAATACATAAATACCTCCTGCTGTTACTGTTCTCTTGCACCAAGTGTTACTGTTACTGTCTTTTCTTTATACTGTCCGCCTGCAGATTCCTTTGCAACGCCGACTTTGATCGTCTCCCCTGCTTTATATGTTTTAAGAAGAGACTGAAGCTCGTCCATGCCTGTGATATCAGCTCCGTCAAACGAAGTGATGATATCGCTTTCTTTGATTCCGGCCTGTGCAGCAGCGCCGTTCGCGTCGACCTCAGTTACATAGACGCCTGTCGGAATACTGTACATCTGTGCAGTCTGTTCGTCGACCGTACGTCCGACAATACCGAGATAACCCTGCTCTCCTTCGGCTACCTTATCGCGCGTTTCTTTGTTCATCAGCGTCTGCAGGATCTCCTTTACATCAGAGATCGGAATCGCATAACCCATTCCCTCGACTGATGTATCCTGGATCTTTGCGCTGTTGATCCCGATGATCTCGCCGTTTGAGTTGAGCAGTGCACCTCCGCTGTTGCCGGGATTGATCGCCGCATCGGTCTGAATATATTTTCCGGATACATCATCGATCGAACGCTCAGTCGCACTGATGATGCCGGTCGTCACGGACTGTCCATAGCCGAGTGCGTTACCGATCGCGATGACTGAATCACCGACACGGGCATTCGATGACTCTCCCATTGTTGCGACCTTGATCGCCTTTTTTGTTGAATCAGGTACATTAGCTTTCTTAACGGCGACAACTGCAAGGTCGAGCTTCTTGTCCGTTCCTTTGACAGAAGCTTCAACACTCTCTCCGTCATTGAAAGTAACTGTCATCTGCTGACTTCCCTCAACCACATGATTGTTGGTCGCGATCAGAAGCTCATCATCATTTTCTCCAAGGATGATGCCGGATCCGGCGCTCTTTGCTTCCTGAAGCTGGCTGCCGAAGAATGATTCGACTTCTTTGACGCTCATGCTTGTGATCGAAACGACCGAAGGCATCACCGCTTCGACAGTGTCGGCGATACTGGCATTCGAGTTTGCAGTCGACGTCGTCTGGAGTATCGTGTCTGTCTTATCTTTGTCGCTTTTTTTGGCCTCCGAAGTCACAGCTGTCTGCCCTGAGTTCTTCGCATCACGTCCGACAAGTTTTGAACCCGCGAAACTGACTCCGGTAAAAACAATACCGGCGATCAAGCCGAAGATCACCGCGTATGCGATCGTCTTGAAAAGTCCCTTTCCGCCTTTCTTGTCAGGTCTGCGGTTCGGTTGATTGGTCAGGCTTTCTCCAGTCTGAGGATCATAATATTGGTATGTCTGCATCATGATTGAATGTCTCCTTTCGCAATCTTTTCTTTACATCAATCATTGTAGACCGTGTTTTTGTCCAAGTTGTGAACAAGATGTCAAGAGCTTGTGAAAAAGGTATACCGGAGGTCTCCCCCCGGTACCACCTCATAGATTATCAACTTGTAAATATTCTGTCAGTCATCGAGATCGATAAAATCCATCTTGAAGTCATCGTCATTCTCGACATGGAACTTCTGATTGACACCTTCGGATCTGGTCCTCGGGCGTTTCGGCCTTACCGGAGCGTCAGGATCGATCGGCTTATGATTGGCCAGTGTATCCGTCAGCCTCTGAGGCTCGATCGCACCTGTCGCATTCTCGATCAGTTCATCATCGTCGCCGTAATTATACTCGAGGTCGTAATCGTCGTACTCGTCGTCTGCGAACAGCTCCTCTTCCATCGGAAGCGTCCCGCTGAAATCATCATCATAATAATCATAATCATCATACTTGCGTGATGATTTCACACCCGGTTTTTTGCCGTCGAGTTCATCAAACAGATCATCGATCTCCACTTCGCGCACATGAATCTTGTGTTTTTGCACGAGTGTGATGATAAACAGCAGCAGTAACAGACCGAGCAGACCGATCAGAACCGGTTTCAGATGATTCTCGGTAAAATCAAGGACTTTTCCCAAAAATCCGCTGCGCGGCGTCTTTTTGGCAGCTTTTCGGGCTTCAGTCTTAGTCAGAAGATTGGGCGCGAATTTCTGGTAAGTCTCATCCTGGCTGTCATAGAGGTAGAGTGCCTTCTCTCCCCCTTTGTTCAGTCCATAGATCAGATAATACTCCGTCTCCTGTTTATGCTGCCATGCCGGGAACTGCTGCTCATTGCATGTAAACTTGGCCGGCTGGAAGCTTTTCGGAATTTCAACTGATTCGTCATCCTGCAGAAGGATGATATAGGCCTTGTCGGAAACATCGATCAGCTCGAACGGTGAAAACGATCCGTTATCCGCGTCATACAGGAAAAGCTTTTCTTCACGTCCGTCGGTAAGATAGAGTGCCTGCTGGCCGCTTGAATCCTGCTGGATCGCCTTGACCTTCTCTCCGCTGAAATTCATATCGATCTCAGCAAATCCTTCAGGGATCATCGACTCAGGAATCTCATTGACGATCTTCCATTTCCTTTCGTTGATCGTCACTTCCGGCCCTGTTCCCATCAGCCCGGAATCAGACCCTTCCGTTCCGTCGCCGGCTTCGATCTTTACCTTGGATGAACCGAGTGTCAGCTGCAGATTGGAGTTGTCCCACATATAGGAAGTCGACTCCGATACAGTGATCTCGGTCTCGCCTTCTTTTTTAGCTTTAAACTTGATCGAATAATCAAGTTCAGTCTCCGTACCGGTTCCTGCATTGAAAACGGTCACCGTGCCTTCACTGGCGTCTTTTGAACCGGTTCCCTCGACAAATTCGAGATAATCCGGATCATACTGAAGGACCAGTTCTCCGTCGCCGATCAGACCTCCCCCGGCTGTCATCTTCGCCGTGACTTCCACTTCGTGTCCGACCTTTGTCGTCGGGTCGGAGAACTGCACTTCACCATTGCCGAGTGCATAGGCGTGAATGCCCAATATCAATGTCATTAACAATCCGGCCAGAAGGCCCTTGCTTAATCTCTTGAACATGCTCAGTTATCCTCTTTTATCCTTACTGTTGCCCGGTGTCCTGAACACCGCCGCCTCCTGCGGCAGCGTCACCTCCGGTATCTCCTCCGGCCGCACCTCCGCCGCCGGTCGTATCGGTGCCGCCGCTCGTATCAGTACCGCCGCCGGCCGTATTCGTGTTGTAGCCATTGTTGTAACCGTAACCGTTCTGGTTGGTTCCATAACCGGTATTACCGGTCGTTCCGTACGGATTGTACTGATTCTGGTACTGCTGTGTTGTGTTCTGATATGTCTCGTCATATGTGTTGTCATATGTGTCGGACTGATTGCCCTTGCTCTTGTACTCAAGAATATTCGCGGCAATCGACTTGATTTTTTCCGAAGGCGCATAATTGTCCGAACCGTTGAACAGGAATTTATGGACTTTGCTGACATCATCCGAAAAATCTTCGGCAATGACACAGCTTCCGATTCCCTCAAGGTTCGTAAATGACGTGGCGACAGGGAATCCCATCGTATCACTCACTTTATAACGCTTGACCTTCGGCACATATGAAAGGACCTCTTTCATGGAGAAATTCGTCTTGATCTCCGGAAATACCTTGTCGATGATCTGATTCAGCTTGCGCGGCTTGCATTTGCTGAGTTTCTTTGCCAGCTGTTCAAGCACATCACGCTGTCTCTCTGTACGTGTGAAATCTCCGCCCTCGGTATAACGGATACGCGCATACGCGGTCGCCTGGGTTCCGTTCAGCTTCTGCTTGCCCGGCTTTTCAATGCCCCAGGAATCGATCCCTGTGCACTTGATCAGCTCCATCTGATAACCGTTCAGATAATCGATCTCCTCTTCCTTGACGTCAGCCTCGATACCGCCGACCGCATCGATCGCATGGATCAGTGCCTTCCAGGTACAGGCAACATAATTCTGTACATCGAGATCGAGATTACGGTTGATCAGTGACATCGCAGCTTCAGCATCACCGAATGAATAGGCTGCGTTAGCTTTGTTGTACGAACCGTCTTCAAGTTCAAGAAGGGTATCGCGATAGACCGATACGATCTTGATCTCTCCGGTCTCCTTGTTGAGACTCGCGACCATCATCGTATCACTTCTGTTGCCGGTTCCGAGATCATCATCGCGCGAGTCAAGTCCGAACAATGCAACATTCAGGTAACCGGAATCATGCTCGACTTCTCTGTTGATGCTGAGATCGTCAGGGTTCACTTTCTTGGTCTTTTCGACCTTTCCCCATTTTGACGCAACGTAAGCTACGGCAACAGCCGCGAACGATACGATGAGTACTGCGCAGATGATACCTATGATTCTTCCGACTTTATTCTTCTTGCTTCTGGCTTTTTTGGCCATTCGTTTCTCGTGCCGGCGGCGGCTGGCCGCACGGCGAGATGCATATGAAGCCATAGACTCTCCTCGTCAAATCACAAGATATTCCATAGTTAAAAACTATCATACACCATGTCTTGTGAAAAATCAACTTTTCCAGTAGTTTTGGTTCGAGGTGAAATGACGGATCAGAAAATGCGGCAATGACTTGTATCTGCGTCCGGTTTTGTAGCCCAGCCATTTCATTCCGCTGATGTAGATCAGCCTGATGATACGGAGATACCGGCCGTGTCTTGCGAGATAAGCCATTGTCTGTTTGACGAGTTTTTTACCCTCTGACTCAGAGGAAATATTCTCAAAGATCTCGGGGTGATCAGCCTGGGAAACACCGAGATCGAAATTGCGTTTAAATTGCTGCCGCCCCGAATAATTGTGTGAATGAAACACTTTTGCATCAGACACATAGTGTATCGCATATCCTGCTTCGATCAGCCGGAAACCGAAAATCATATCCTCATTAAATATACAGGGAGCCTCAAAGCCGCCGAGCTGTTCATAGATATCACTTCTGTAGGCGGCACATACGTCAGAGCAGAAGTATGTCTTTATACCAAGCTCGTCCAGCTTCTCTTTCGTCTGGATCCGGTCTTCAGCCGGATAATTGAATGAGCGGGTGAATCTCTCGATCGGTTCGTCTTCTTTCCCTGCGATCTGTCTGGCGTATGCAGCGGCACAGTTTTTATCGGCAAATGCCCCGGCCAGCTCAGCAGTCAAAAGATCGTCGGCCGGAAGAGCATCCTGGGTCATGAACAATACAATATCCGAATGGCAGCACCTGAAGCCCTGATCGCGTGTCCCCGCGTGATCGAACTCCTCTTTTTTAAGCGGATGGATCTCGATCGGTATCGAGCAGGAAGACAAATCGGGAAGATCTGTACCGTCATATGTATGCATAATGTGGATTTTTCCGACCGGAACTTTCTGCTTTTCGAGTCTTCCGATCAGTTTTGTCAGCACCCGGTCTGCGCGGTAGGCCGGAATGACAACTTCAATTGAAGGTATCATAGGATCTGCTCCTTCTGCCGCTGACCTAGTTTTCACTGTTCTTATCGCGGTCAAATCCGTCTTCTTCCGTGACACCGGTCATATAGATGATCTCATCACTAATCGATTTGACTTTCTTCGAAGGCTTGTATGAATCGTTGTCGAACAGATACTTGTGCATTCTTTTGACATTTGATTCCAGATCAGCCGGTATGACAAACGCCCCTTTGATCCCTCCCGGGTTGTTCGCCGTATCAAGTTTGAACGGAAATCCCTTCGACTCAACAAGTTCATATTTATTGATGTTGACCGCAAGACTCAGCAGTTCCCTCAATGAAAAGCTTGTTGAGATCAACGGCGAGATCTCATCGACAAGATCGTTTAATTCTTTCAATGACAGCTTCTTCGCATTCTTCAGCATCTCATTCAGCACAAGGCGCTGGCGTTCGGTCCGCTTGAAATCTCCGCCCTCGGTATAGCGGATCCGCGAATAGGCAGTTGCCTGGACTCCGTTCAGGATCTGCTTACCGGGATGCTCGACTGCCCATGAATCGATCCCTGTTACTTTGATGATCTCCATCTGGTAGCCGTTAATGTAATCGATCTCCTCTTCCTGGACATCAACTTCAACGCCGCCGACTGCATCGATTGCCCTGATCATTGCTTCAAAACTGACGCTGACATAGTTTTTGATATCCATATCAAGATTGCGGTTCAGCTCGGCGATCGCCTCCTCGCCGCCTCCGTAACTGTATGCCGCATTTGCCTTTGCGTAAGTTCCGTCTTTTTGCTGCATCATGCAATCGCGGTAGACTGACAGCAGCCGGACTTCTTTCGTTTTGTTCTTAATGCTTGCGATAATGATCGTATCGCTGTTAGTTCCTTTGTCGACCTCGCCGTTGCGGGCGTCCAGTCCGTACAAAACAATATTCGTATAAGGACCGGTGTCCTTATAAGCCTCCAGATTCTTGAGATTGATCCGGCCGTGTCCGAGTTTTGACCACTTGTAAAGGCCGAACGCCACGATCAGCAGAATAAAGATCAGAAGCAGTTCGGCAATCATGATCAGGACCTGCCGCCCCGTTTTGTAATTCTTGTGTTTCCTGCGGTTTTTTCCGGACATATCTGCGCCTCCCCTAGTACGCGTTCTTGTTCAGGAATCCTCTGAAAACCGTGTAGAACATGATTTTAAAATCAAATGCCATTGTCCAGTTTTCAATATAATAGAGATCATAGTCGATTCTTTTGCGAATCGATGTATCACCGCGCAGACCGTTGACCTGTGCCCATCCGGTCATACCGGGGCGCACCTGGTGCTTGATCATATAACGCGGGATTTCTTCTTTAAATTTGTCGACAAAATAAGGTCTCTCCGGACGCGGTCCGACCAGAGACATCTGTCCTTTCATGACGTTGAAGAGCTGCGGAAGCTCATCGATACTTGTCCGTCTGATAAATTTGCCGATCCCGGTCACGCGCGGATCATCCTTTGTGGTCCACTTTGCGACCTCTTCGCCCGGATCCTGCACGACCATCGAGCGGAATTTGAGCATTTTGAAAGGCCTGTTCTGATATCCGATGCGCTCCTGGGCATAGATGACCGGTCCTTTCGAAGTCAGCTTGATCAAAAGCGCCGTGATCAGCATGACCGGTGAGAACAGAATGATACAGACGAAGCCTCCGATCAGATCGATGACCCGCTTGGCATTCCGGTTCATTGCCTCCGACAGCGGGACATGGCGGATGTTGATAACAGGAAGTCCGAGCATGTCCTCGGTGTACGGCTTCGACGAAATGATCTCGCCGTAATCGGGTACAAACTTCGTGTGAACGCCCGATTTCTCACACATTGAGACGATCTTTCCGAGATTCTCATAGTGCTTGATGTCCATCGTGATCGCGATCTCATCGACCGAATTGGCTTTCAGGATCAGATCGAGATCATCGAACATGCCGATCACCTTAACGCCCCGGTATTCATGACCGCGAGGCTTGTCATTTGACAGGATTCCCCGCACATGGTAACCGTATCCCGGATTACCGATCACACGGTCGATATACTGTTCAGCGGAATGAGAATAGCCGACCAGAATGACATAATGCAGATTCGTTCCGTTTGCGCGCAGACGCTCTTCGATCTTCGCAATGATCATGCGCATCGCAACTTCACAGAAGTAAGCGATCATGACAAACAGGAACAGGAATGTACGCGAAAAGTTATTCTCTTTTCTCAAATAGAGATAAAGGATCTCGGTCATGACCGCGACAGCGTTGGCCTGCATCAGATGAATGAAGATCGTTCTCTTGCGCTGGATCTTGACCTGACTGTAAACATGGAATAAATAGTGAAAAACCAGAAATCCCGGAACGATCACAGCCAGTTCCCGCATATAGATATACCGCGCCAGCGCCCACTGTGAAACGCCGAACAGACCGGTCTTGAATCGCAGAACATATGCCAGCAGATAAGAACCGACAATGATCAGTGCGTCCAGCACTGTCATCAGATAATTGTAATACCGTCTGTGTTCGATGATAAACCCCTTTGGTAAACTACCCACTAAAACGACTATATCATACATGAAATCTATTGTTTTATCAAGTGCGGCTCTGTTATACTGAAGGTCAGGAAAGGGTGGAATCTGATGAAAACAACGGTCGTCATACCCAATTACAATGGTGAGAGATTTCTGAAGCCTTGCCTTGACGCGCTCGAGGCACAGACGGTCAAGCCCGCGCGGATCATAGTGGTCGACAACGGTTCATCCGACGGCTCTGCCGAGCTGTTGAGAAGCGCATATCCTCAGGTCGACCTGATCGAGACAGGTGAAAATCTCGGTTTTTCAGCCGCGGTCAATATCGGCATCAAGGCAAGTACAACTGATTATGTACTGCTGCTGAATAATGACACGGAAGCCGATCCCGGGATGATCGAATGGCTGGAGCGGGCGATGATGCGTCATCCGCGCGCCTTCTCAGCTGCGGCAAAAATGATTCAGCTCTACCACCCTGATCTGATCGATTCAGCCGGCGATCTGTACACAGTCATCGGCTGGGGCGTCAACCGCGGCAACGGGCGTTCTGTCAGTCATTACCGCCGCGCATCACATATTTTTACAGCCTGTGCGGGCGCTGCTCTCTACCGCCGTGAAGTCTTTGAAACGATCGGGTATTTTGATGAAATGCATTTTGCCTATCTGGAAGACATCGATATTGGTTACCGCGCGAGGCTTTTCGGCTTCACCAACATCTATGAACCGAAAGCCATCGTGTGTCATGTCGGAAGCGGCACCAGCGGCTCAAAATACAATTCATTCAAAGTATCACTGTCTGCGCGCAACAATGTCTGGCTCAACTATAAAAACATGCCGGACTGGCAGCTTGTTCTGAACGCGCTGCCCCTCGCGCTCGGAGTGTTTGTCAAAACTCTCTTCTTTATCAAAAAGGGATTCGGAAAAGACTATCTCAAGGGCATAAAAGAAGGCTTTAAGAGACGCCGCGAATTAAAGCGCGTCGACTTTAAAGCCTGTCATGCAAAATCTTTCCTCCTGATCCAGCTCGATCTGATCTACGGACTGTTCGCCTATACCGTTGACTGGATCAGGCGCAAGATCTCTTAATCACCTGATTCCTGTCTGCCGAGTTCGATCAGATATCGTTTCAGCGCATCCTGCCAGGCGGGAAGCGGATCAAACCCGTTCTCGATCAGTTTTGATTTGTTCATCCGGCTGTTCTTAGGCCTTTTTGCCTTTGTCGGAAATTCATCGCTCGTCACCGGCTCGACCTTGACGATCATCCCCTTCTGCAGGAAGATCTCCTCGGCAAATTCATGCCAGGTGCAAAGTCCGGTATTCGTTGCGTGATAACGGCCGTACTTGTCCGTCTGGATCATATCGACCAGCAGTCTGGCCAGATCAACTGTATAAGTCGGTGATCCGATCTGATCGGCGACAACATTGAGTTCACTGTGAGTCTGTCCGAGCTTGATCATCGTCTTGATGAAGTTCTTTCCGTTCAGACCGAAGACCCACGCGATCCTCACAATAAAATACTTCTCGAGCAATTCCTCCACGGCGAGCTCGCCTTCGTACTTGGTCTGTCCGTAGACATTCAGCGGTTCACGGTTCAGATCGTCCGGTTCCCACGGAGTCGTCCCCTCGCCGTTAAAGACATAATCAGTGCTGATATACATCATCGGGAGATCAAACTTTGCGCAGGCCATAGCAATATTGCGTGTGCCTTCCGCATTGATCAGACGGCACAGATCCTCGTTGTCCTCAGCCGCATCGACTGCTGTATAAGCCGCGCAGTGAATCACGGCGTCAGCCTTCGACTCTTCGATCACCGTCATGACCTCATCGCGTTTTGTGATATCCATCTCCTCGATATCAACAGCGACTGATTCCATACCTCTCTTTGTCAATTCGGTGATCACATCGCTGCCGAGCTGTCCCTTGGCTCCGGTTACCAGTACTCTCATGATTTACCTCTCTTTTGGTTTGAAATCAGTGATCGATCCCCATTTCTGATCCTTTTCGGAGATCGTAAGCTTCATATCGTCATCGATCGGCCAATCGATTCCGATCGCCGGATCATTCCACGCGAGACCGCCCTCATCGTTCGGGTGATAAAAGTCGGTGCACTTATAAGCGAACTCGGCAGAATCAGAAAGCACGACAAATCCGTGCGCAAAATCCTTCGGAATGAAGAACTGTTTCTTGTTTTCCGCCGACAGGATCACGCCGAACCACTGTCCGAATGTCGGCGAGCCTGCACGCAGATCAACGGCTACGTCAAAAACTTCTCCGCTGACAACTCTGACAAGCTTATCCTGCGGATAATTGATCTGAAAATGCAGTCCGCGCAAAACGCCGTGTGTTGAGCTTGACTGATTGTCCTGGACAAATTCCTGGTCGATCCCTGCTGCCGCATAGTCGTTATAGTTATATGTCTCCATGAAATACCCGCGCTCATCGCCGTATACCGTCGGGGTGATGATCTTCAGCCCTTCGATCGCACAGGTTTCTACACTGATCTTTCCCATTATTGATTCCTTTCAAAATACCGATATCGTCTTTATGATCTGTATTTTCCTTCAAGCACATCGCGCAGATAGCGGCCGTACTGATTCTTGGAGTACAGCTCGCAGGCCTCTTCCATCTGTTCTCTGCTGATCCAGCCGTTCTTAAACGCGATCTCTTCAAGACATGCGATCTTGCGGTGCTGATGTGTCTCAACAGTCTTGACAAAGTTCGTCGCGTCAACCAGAGACTCGTGCGTGCCGGTGTCAAGCCATGTGTATCCCTGGCCTAACAGCGCGACATCAAGTGTACCGTCCTCAAGATACATGCGGTTAAGATCTGTGATCTCAAGCTCGCCGCGCGCGCTCGGCTTGATTCTTTTCGCATATTCGACGACCTTGTTGTCATAGAAGTACAGACCGGTCACAGCATAATTTGATTTCGGCTGTTTCGGTTTTTCCTCAAGAGAGATCGCACGGCCTTCGCTGTCGAATTCAACGACGCCGAAGCGCTCCGGATCATCGACATAGTAACCGAATACAGTCGCGCCCTCTTCCTTGTCCACAGCAGCCTTAAGCTTATTGCCGATGCCGAGGCCATAGAAGATATTGTCGCCGAGGATCATCGCGCAGCGGTCACCGCCGATGAATTCTTCGCCGAGAATAAATGCCTGGGCAAGTCCGTCAGGTGAAGGCTGTACTTTGTAGCTCAGTTCAATACCGAACTGGCTTCCGTCTCCAAGAAGCTCCTCAAAGCGGGGCGTGTCTTCCGGGGTTGAAATGATCAGGATCTCACGGATTCCCGAAAGCATCAGGATATGAAGCGGATAATAGATCATCGGCTTATCATAGATCGGCAGAAGCTGTTTACTTGTCACACGTGTCAGCGGATAAAGCCTTGTCCCCGAACCTCCGGCCAGAATAATGCCTTTCATAAGTATTTCCTCCTTTTAGCGGTCCTTGTACATGTTCTCGTAGTAAGCCTGGTAGTCACCGCTTGTGACATTTTTCATCCAGTCCTCATTCTCAAAATACCATTTGATCGTCTTTTTGATGCCGTCCTTAAACATTGTGTCCGGTTCCCAGCCGACTTCTGCCTTGATCTTGTCAGGCGCGATCGCATAACGCCTGTCATGGCCTTTGCGGTCAGTGACATATGTGATCAGGTCTTCATTGATATGCGCTTTTCTCGGGTCGTCATCCGGAAGTTCCTCGCGCAGGCACTCGAGGATCGTGTGGATGATCTCGATGTTCTGCTTTTCATTGTGTCCGCCGATATTATAGGTCTCATAGAGTTTTCCGTGCTCCTGAACCATATCGATACCCTTCGCGTGATCAGCGACATACAGCCAATCGCGGACATTCTTGCCGTCGCCGTAGACCGGAAGCTTTTTGCCCTGCAGCGCATTGTTGATCATCAGCGGGATCAGTTTCTCCGGGAACTGGTAAGGTCCGTAATTGTTGCTGCAGTTTGTGATATTCGCCGGGAATCCGTATGTGTCCATATATGATTTGACCAGGAAATCCGACGATGCTTTCGAAGCGGAATACGGGCTGTGGGGATCATACGGAGTCGTCTCATAGAAATAGCCGCCGTCTTCATCCAGTGAACCGTAAACCTCATCAGTTGAAACATGAAGGAATTTCTTTCCCTCTTTAAATGTTCCGTCCTCATTCTCCCAGGCAGCCTTTGCCGCGTTGAGCATATTCAGCGTACCGAGGACATTGGTTTTAATGAAAACATCGGGATCGGCGATACTGCGGTCGACATGACTCTCAGCCGCAAAATGAACAACGCGGTCGATATCATATTCTTTAAAGATCTCCATCATTTTTTTGCCGTCGCAGATATCCGCTTTGATGAACGTATAGTTCGGCTTATCTTCAATATCTTTCAGGTTCTCAAGATTGCCGGCATAAGTCAGCGCGTCGACATTGATGATCCTGATGTCATCTCCGTATTTGTCGAACATGTAGTGGATATAATTTGAACCGATAAATCCGGCTCCGCCAGTGACAAGATAGGTTCTCATTTTCTCTCCTCCTGTTGTTGATCATTATATAATCTCTGCGGATAAGCACCGCTGTCAACCAATTCTTTAAATGCCTGCTGTACGGCTTCGATGTCTTCGTGATAAGTCATTCCGAACCATTCATCGTTCGTCTTTTCGACAATGACGCCTGCGTTCTTTTCATTCAGAAGATCGCCGATGAGGATCGGGAGCAGATACTCACTCTTGAGATCGTCATCCGGCAGATCTTCAAGGAATCTGTCAAATCGGTCTTTGAGCACATCCAAGAATTTTTCAGGGAAGACCCACATATTCATTGAAACCGGTGAATTGATATCGAGAGGGTGGATCTCACCCTCAGAAACCGTGGCTGCGCCGTCTTCAGTTTTAACGATGTTTTTTGTCTCATCAATTGAAATAAGGCGGCCGTCTTCAGAAACACGGCAGATACCGCGTGTAACACTTCCGTTGTCGCTGAGCGTATTGCCGAGCACAAAACTGATCATACCGATCGTCAGACCCGCTCCGGTATCATCCGCAAAAGAATCGATCATATCCGCCGCCATACGATAGGCTTCTTTTCCGTAATAATCATCGGCATTGATGACAAAAAACGGCCCGTCGATCAGATCCCTGCAGCAGAGCACAGCCTGTCCGGTTCCCCACGGTTTTGTTCGGTCTGAAAAACGTTCACGGGCTCCGGCAGGAATCCTGTCGATCTCCTGATAAGCATAGTCGACCGAAACGATCTGCTCGATACGCTTTCCGATGATCTCTTTGAAATCAACCTCGATATCGCGGCGGATCACAAATACAACATGATCAAATCCCGCCTGAACGGCATCATGTACGGAATAATCCATGATCAGTTCTCCGTTCGGTCCGACAGGTGTCAGCTGCTTTACTCCTTCGCCGAAACGGCTCCCGATGCCGGCAGCCATAATGACTAATGTCTTCATCTCATTCTCCCAATCCGTTTTCGACAACATCGATCATCGCCTGCAGAGCCTCTTCTTCATCTTCGCCCTCGCAGATCAATTCAATTTCATCGCCTGCGAAAACACAGGCCCCGAGAACACTCAGCACGCTTTTGGCATTTGACTCGTCACCGTTCAGTTTAAAAGTGATTCTGCTTTTATAGCGCATCGCTGTCTGACAAAACACTCCGGCCGGGTTTAAATGCAAACCGGTCGTATTGGTGACTGTCACAAACTGACTAACCATAACCGCTTGTCTCCTTTATTTTTCCTTGATCGTGACCTTGATGGTCAACGGTTGTGCCTGGCATCCTTCCGGAAGCTTGACTGCGACAGGAACATCATAGGTTCCTGCTTTAGGATAACTCTGAAGATCGATCGATACAGCCTGATCGATATTCAGATTTTCAATCGTTTTCTGCGGTCCTTTCACCTGGACTTCCAGATCGTCAGTATCCTCATATTGAATCTCGAAATCTTCGCTGAGGTTGTTGACGATCACCGACCCGACCGGAACGCGGTATACTTTTTCGCCGAGCCTTGCTATGCTGAATGTCACGACCAGCGTTGAATCCTGATCCTCAGCCAGCTTGATTCCGTTCGGAAGATAATTGCCCAGATTCAGTGTAACTTCTTCTTCTCCAAGTGTTTTCTTAAGCTTAAAGGCATCAGCGGGAATTGTGATATGATCTGTCTTGTCAAGTACAGGCTTTTCACCGGCGATCGCCATTTTGCCCGGCTCATACTTAACATCGTCCAGATATGATCCCTCCGGTGTCTTTATCTTATCCTGATCGATCCGGATCGGTACTTCTTTCGTCGGGAACACAACGACCTTAACGGTGATCCCGTCGTCCGGAACGTTGTTGGTCAACCGGCTTTGATCGATCTTATTGCCTTCGGAATCATACAGGATCAGCTTGGATTTTACGATTGTGTCTTTAGAGATC
>CACYEU010000095.1 GCA_902773445.1 uncultured Lachnospiraceae bacterium
GCTGTCCGATCCCGCGATCGCGACAAACGGAGAGAAGCTTGCGGCGATCGCCGCTGAGCAGCAGGAAGTCGAAGACAGGCTTCTGGACGCGATGAGCCGGTGGGAAGAACTGGCGGAGGATTCGCTGAATGACTGATAAGGAGACCACAGATGCTGAATGAAGAGAATGCGAGCAAGCCGATCAAGCTGATTGAGCGCGTCGAAAAGTACAAAGGACATGTCATCACGGTCTATGAGGATCATCTCGATATCGGCGGTCAGGATGCCTATTGGGATTTCATCCATCACAATGGCGCAGCGGCCGTGCTGCCGGTGACTGACGACGGCGAACTGCTACTGGTGCGTCAGTTCAGACATGCTCTCGGCCGTTACACACTGGAGCTTCCGGCCGGTAAACGCGACGGCGACGAAGATTATCTGGTCTGCGCGACCCGCGAGCTTAAGGAAGAGACCGGATTTACAGCGGACCATATGGATTATCTGCTGACGGTCAACACGACTGTCGCGTATCTCGATGAGATCATCTACATCTATCTGGCGCGCGGTCTGCATGCGGGTCAGACTGACTGGGATGCCGAGGAAGAACTCGGCCTGGAAAAATGGAAACTGCCGGACCTGATCGATATGATCCGCGCCGGGAAAATGACCGATGCCAAGACGATCGCGGCGATCATGACATACGCGCAGATGATCAATGCGCAGGAGAAAGACTGAACTTAAGGAGAAGACAATGAGTCAATTGGTTTTATATGACGGACGGCCGGAAGATTTAAGCGGCCGCGAAGACAGAGAGATCCGCACCTATGATTTTCTGGATCGGATCGGGATCGGGTACGGGCGAATGGACCACGAACCGGTCACGACGATCGATGCCTGCGAGGCAGTCGACAACGCGCTGGGATTCCATATCTGCAAGAATTTGTTCCTCTGCAACCGCAAGAAAACAGAATTCTTTCTGCTTGTCATGCCGGGCCTTAAGACATTTAAGGCAAAAGAACTGAAAGGGCAGGTCGAAACAGCCGGACGCCTGTCATTTGCGCATGCGGACAAGATGCTCGAATACCTCGATATCGAACCGGGTGCTGTCAGCATCATGGGTCTGATGAATGACAAAGACAACCATGTACAGCTGCTCATCGACCGTGAGATCGCCGAGGATGAGTGGCTCGGCTGTCATCCGTGCGTCTGCACGACCAGTCTGAAGATCAAAATGAAGGATATCCTCGAAACCTATCTGCCGGCGGTCGGCCATGAGCCGGTCATCGTCGAACTGACCGGGGAGGACGTTGAATAGAAAGACAGGAGATTGGAAAAAGGCTGCTGCACCTTGTCGGTGCGGCAGCCTTTGCTTTTGCGTTATTCAACTTAAGACGTTGTCAGCGATCAGGCGAGCTTCATATCACCTTCTTTGATCCAGCCGATCTTCTTCAGGAGCATCGTCAAAAGCGGACAGATCACTGCCGGAAGAATGAAGCAGATCAGGATCAGTCCGATCCAGTCAAATGCGGTGATCGCGGCTTTTGTTCCCTCAGCGACATCGTTGACCCAGCCGGTGTAGACACCGATCTGGCCGACAAATCCACAGGTTCCCATACCGGATGAGACCGGTGCGCCGTTCATCTTCAGGTGGAAGAGGCAGGTCGCGATCGGGCCTGTGATCGCCGAGCAGACGATCGGCGGGATCCAGATCCGCGGGTTCTTAACGATATTGCCCATCTGGAGCATCGAAGTTCCGATGCCCTGGGAAATCAGACCGCCCCATTTATTCTCTTTGAATGACATTGCCGCGAAGCCGACCATCTGAGCGCAGCAGCCTGCGACAGCGGCACCGCCGGCGAGTCCGATCAGACCGAAGGCCGCGCAGATGGCTGCCGAGGAGATCGGAAGCGTCAGCGCGATACCGACGATGACTGAGACCAGAATTCCCATCAGGAACGGCCGCAGATCGGTCGCCCACATGATCAGATTTCCGACTTTCATCGCAGCGCTTCCGATGGCGGGAGCCCACCAGGCGGAGAGCGCAACACCGATACCGATCGTGACCAGAGGCGTGACCAGGATATCGATCTTGGTCGTCTTAAAGACAGCTTTTCCGAATTCGGTCGCGATGATCGCGATAAACAGAACTGAAAGCGGGCCTCCCGCTCCTCCGAGTGCATTGGCCGCGAATCCGACTGTGATCATTGAAAAAATGACCAGCGGCGGTGCCTGCAGCGCGTAGGCGATCGCACAGGCCATCGCGGGGCCGCTCATTGCAACGGCAAGTCCGCCGACCGTGTAGCCGGTCCCGGCGATCTCTGCCACGGTTTTTGTCAGAAAACCGATATGAAACTGTGTCCCGATCGTGTTGATGATCGTACCGATCAGCAGTGAGCAGAACAATCCCTGCGCCATCGCGCCGAGCGCGTCGATTCCATAGCGCTTGAGCGAGATCTCAATATTTTTCTTCTTTAAAAATGCCTTGACTTTATCCATCTGTATCCTCCAAATCATCAACGGCAAAATAATCTCTTATATTATAGATTACCGGAAGCTAATGTCAAACGTCCTTCGCGTCGAAATACGTCGAAAAATGTCGAAAAGCGTCGAAAAAATCGACTGTTTTGGGCGGGATCAATATGTTATAAATTGGGCAGGTGGAATCCACCGATCGTGCGGGCCTGCACAACGAAACCCATGGAAACCATGAATGTCAAAGGAGGAAAAGCATGAAAAACCGCTTAAAACATTTGGCAGGCGTCCTGTTGACCTGTACAGTTCTGGCATCACTGTTTTCGGCAGATCTGTATGCGCAGCCTGTCGAGAGAGGACGCTATCCGACCCAGGCAGGCACGATCCTTGTGACCCCGAACAATCAGAACAAGCTGGCGAGAGTGTTCAAGCTCGGCCATGCGGGTATTGTCCTTAACAAAAGCACATCGGTCGAAGCGACGCTGCCGACTGTCACAGTGTCGAGAAACAACTGGAAAAACCGCAGTCAGGTCAGGACACTCTATGGAGTCAAGGTAAAAAATGTCAGCAGCGCTAAGGCCGCGAAAGTTGCGAACTGGTGCCGGAAGCAGACAGGGAAAGGATATAACAAGAACTATTCCAATATCACGACACGCAAGAAGTTCTACTGCTCACACCTTGTCTGGGCCGGCTACAAGGATGTCTGCAGGGTCGATCTGAACACCGGCCTCTACGGGAAAATGGTTGCTCCGATCGAACTGGTCAATACGCCAAAGACATCTCTGGTCTATTCTTACAAGAGGTGATGCGGATGAAATGGATTGGGATAACCGTCGCGCTGATCTGTTCAGCTGCTCTGTTCACGGGATGCACAGCTGAAAACGGCGGTAAAAACAGAAAAGACCTGAAAGAAGTCAAGCCGGCCGATGATCAGACTGCCGGAATCGCACTGCTGTATACAACGATGTCAAACGGCGGATCAAAGCTGGTCTGGCTCGACGATGATTTGAAGAAGAAAGGAGAAACAGACTGTGATTTTTCAGCTGCGTCATATGACGGATATCGGAACATGTGTGCGTCCGGAGGGATCGTCTACCTGTTCCCGCGCGGCGACTACGTCAAAAAAGACGCGACTGAGCTCGTCGAATTGGACATGACTGACGGATCATATGAGACGACCGATATCGGGCGGCAAAATGTGACCGGGTATTGTCTGGCGGACGGAAAGATTGCGTTTTCGAGTAATGCGGCGGATACCTGCTATCTGGATGTATTTGACCTTGCGACCCGAAAGCAGAAGAGCATGGATGTCGGCGGCCGGATCTTACTTGATGTTGCGATGAGCGGCGACGCGGTCTACGGAATGGCTCTCAACAAGGATCTGTCTGTCAGCCTGGTGAGTTGTGATCCCGGCAGCAGGAAATGCGAAGAACTGATGAAACTTCCCGACAAGGACGCGCCCGGATTTTTGCAGACCGACGGCAGGGATCTGCTGTTCATCTCAAACGGGATGCTTGTCCGCTACGATACAGAAAAGCATGAGCCGGTCAGCATGAAACTGACCAGAGAAGATGCTTACAATCTCAATATCGATGACGGTAAACTCTGGATCGGCTATACGGACCTGTTCGGTGAAGACGATCAGAAAAGCCTGATCGAAGCGCGGGATATTAAAACCGGCGAGGTTCTGACCTCACAGGAGATCAGCGGACCGGTGATCCAGATCGAACCGTATGGTGACGGACTGCTGGTTCTCGGATATGATCAGTTAACCAGATACAGCTTCGACGGCAAGGAACTTCATGAAAAAGCCAGCGCCAAGACCGGTGAGAAAAACTATGATGTCGGCGGCGTCCTCTGCTATAATAATGACACGGCCGCCTACGGCGGCATGACAGAAGATCAGGCAGTTGAACTGAATCGGAAACTGTTTGAAGAGGCAGAGCAGATGGAGGTTGAAGAGCAGTAGATGCAGCCCGTCAGGATCGATCATCCGATAGCACCGGTATACGACAGCGCTTCGAGAGTGTTGATTCTCGGTTCGTTTCCGTCAGTCAAGTCGCGCGAACAAATGTTCTTCTACGGACATCCGCAGAACCGGTTTTGGAAAGTGCTGGCCGCGCTGGTCAGTGAAAACTGCGGTAAAGCCGCTTGTGATGCCGATTTCGTCCGGAATGTGTCTGCGCCTGCGACTGTCGAAGAGAAACGTGCATTTCTGCTGAAGAACCGGATCGCGGTCTGGGATGTGATCGCCTCGTGTGAGATCACCGGTTCATCGGACGCGTCGATCCGCGGCGCTGTGCCGAATGATCTGACACCGATACTTGAGGCTGCCGGCATACGGGCCGTTTTCACGAACGGCGGGAAAGCTTATCAGCTCTACGTACGCTATCTCGAATCGGCGACCGGCCGGAAAGCCATACGGCTGCCTTCGACAAGCCCGGCCAACGCGGCATTCTCCCTTGAGCGGCTGGTACAGGAATGGCAGATCGTCGGTGAATATCTGAAATAGAATTTGTTGAGATAGACATATTATAATATAATGTGCCTAGAACAGATTGTGACAAAACCCGCAAATAACCGGAAAGCGAGAGCGTTTGACAACGATCAAACAGTCATGATAGGATTTGTTTGAAATGAATAGTTAGGTGATATTGGTCGCAAGACTGATCCCATAGCGAGTCAGGGAAAAAGTATTCTCTGACTCGCTTTTTTATTTCACTGATATGGTGCAGATAAGCAGATAATATAGAAACAGGAGGTTCAAGATGCGTAAAACGATTCTGTCCGCAGCTATGATCATTGCCGGTAATTTCTTGCTGGCATTTTCGGTTTGTGCCTTTATCGTGCCGTTTGATATCACGGTCGGCGGAGCGACCGGCGTCGGCGTGATATTCAGCAAACTGACCGGCACGCCGATGGCGGTCACGATTCTGATCGTCAACATGATCTGTCTGCCGCTGGCTTGGTTCTTTGTAGGAAAGAAACTGGTCGCCGGCTCGCTTCTGTCATCGTTTGTTTATCCGGCTGCAGTCTGGGTCTGTGAGAGAATCCAGCAGGTCGATCAGATCAGCGGCAGCCTGATGCTTGCGGCGATCTTTGCCGGCGTGATCGGAGGCGCCGGAGTCGGACTTGTGATGAAAGCCGGAGGTTCAACCGGCGGACTCGACATCCCTCCTTTGATTCTGAAAAAACATGCCAACCTGCCGGTCAGAACAACGATGTATGTCATGGATGCCGCGATCATGCTCGCGCAGCTCCCGTTCATTGAGACCGACCGCGTGCTCTACGGAATCGTTTCGGCTTATATCTTTACGTATATGATCGACAGGGTCCTCACATTCGGAGAGAAGCAGTACGAAGTGACTGTGATCACACCGCATTATGAACGAGTCCGCAAAGAACTGTTGTCACATGATTACGGTCTGACACTGTTTGCAGCTGAGACAGGACTGAAGCGTGATCCGGTCATGGAGATCAACACAGTCATCCGGTCGCGCGATCTGCGCGAAGCCCAGAAGATCATCCGCGGGATCGACGACAACGCATTTGTCAGGATCGGGCAGGTGACACGGATCCTGGGTCGGGGATTTGACCGCGAGAGAGTCGATCTGATGAAAAAATAAAGAAATTAGCACTCACCTCTTTACAGTGCTAACAACTCATGATATACTAATGATGTCAAAAAATGACATAGCAGAATAATCTTGAAAAATCTGATCTTTGAATACAGAAAAACCGACAGAAAGAGGTGAGAGTATGAATATCCAGAAATTTACACAGAATTCACTGATTGCCGTACAGCAATGTGAAAAGACAGCCGGAGAATACGGACATCAGTATATCGAGCAGATCCACTTGCTTTATGCTCTGCTCGTACAGAACGACGGACTGATCGGACAGCTGATCGAGCGCATGGGTCTTGACAGGAATGCGCTGCTGGACCGGATCGAACAGATCATGACAGGAATGGTCAAGGTGGCCGGCGCGCAGACATATATGGGCAAAGGACTGAATGATGTGCTGACGCACGCCGAAGACGAGGCAAAGCAGATGGGGGACGAATATGTCTCGGTAGAGCACTTGTTCCTCGCAATGATGACTTACGCCGATGCAACGATCAAAGACCTGTTCAAACAGTTTGGGATCTCCCGCGACGAATTCCTGCAGGCACTGTCTGAAGTGCGCGGCAATCAGCGCGTGACGAGCGACAACCCTGAGGCGACTTATGACACACTTCACAAATTCGGTGAAGACCTCGTTGAAAAAGCTCGTGATCAGAAGCTTGACCCGGTGATCGGACGCGATACCGAGATCCGCAATGTCATCAGGATCCTGTCGAGAAAAACAAAAAATAATCCGGTGCTGATCGGCGAACCCGGCGTCGGCAAGACCGCGGCGGTCGAGGGACTCGCGCAGCGCATCGTCGCCGGCGATGTTCCGGAGACACTGAAAGACAAGAGAGTGTTTGCGCTTGATATGGGCGCGCTGGTCGCCGGCGCAAAATACCGCGGTGAATTCGAGGAGCGTCTGAAAGCCGTTCTCGAGGAAGTCAAGAAAAGCGACGGGAAGATCATTCTGTTCATCGATGAGCTGCATCTCGTTGTCGGCGCGGGAAAGACTGACGGCGCGATGGATGCCGGCAACATGCTCAAACCGATGCTGGCGCGCGGAGAACTCCACTGCATCGGCGCGACAACACTTGATGAGTACCGTGAATATATTGAAAAGGACAAAGCTCTCGAGCGCCGGTTCCAGCCGGTCATGATCGATGAGCCTGATGTTGAAGATGCGATCTCGATCCTGCGCGGTCTGAAAGAGCGCTACGAAGTATTCCACGGCGTCAAGATCACCGACGGCGCGCTGGTGGCGGCAGCGACATTGAGCGATCGCTATATCACCGACAGATTCCTGCCTGACAAGGCGATCGACCTGGTCGATGAGGCCTGTGCTTCGATCAAGACCGACCTCGATTCGATGCCGGCCGAGATGGACGAGCTCCGCCGCAAGATCATGCAGACGGAGATTGAGGAAGCTGCGCTTAAAAAAGAAGAAGACAATCTCAGTATGCAGCGTCTCGAAGAGCTTCAGAAAGAACTCGCCGAGATGAAAGAGGAATACGATCAGAAGAAAGCACAATGGGACAACGAAAAGAATGCTGTCAATGAGGTTTCCAAGATCCGCGAGCAGGTCGAGGAAGTCAACAAAGAGATCGAGATGGCACAGCGCAACTATGACCTTGAACGCGCTGCCGAACTCCAGTACGGCAAGCTCCCCGAGCTTAAAAATAAGCTCTCGAAACTCGAGGAGACCGTGCGGTCCAAGGAAGACCGTCTCGTGAGAGAGAGCGTGACAGAGGATGAGATCGCCCGGATCGTATCACAGTGGACCGGAATTCCGGTATCCAAACTCAACGAGAGTGAACGGGCCAAGATCCTGCACCTTGAAGATCTGCTGCATGAGCGTGTGATCGGACAGGATGAGGCTGTCACCAAAGTCAGCGAGGCAATTCTCCGCTCGAAGGCCGGTATTCAGGATCCGCGCCGCCCGATCGGATCGTTCCTGTTCCTCGGACCGACAGGCGTCGGCAAGACGGAGCTGGCAAAGACTCTGGCCGCTGATCTGTTCGACGATGAGAAGAATATGATCCGGATCGATATGAGCGAATATATGGAGAAATTCTCCGTTTCACGGCTGGTCGGAGCGCCTCCCGGATATATCGGCTACGATGAAGGCGGTCAGCTGACCGAGGCCGTGCGGCGCAAACCGTACAGCGTTGTCCTGTTCGACGAGATCGAAAAGGCACACCCCGATGTATTCAATATATTGCTGCAGGTCCTCGACGACGGACGGATCACCGATTCGCAGGGACGGACAGTCGATTTCAAGAATACGATCCTGATCATGACGTCAAATATCGGATCGGAATATCTGCTCGACGGCATTACCGAGGACGGAGAGATCGACCCGGATGCCGAGGAACAGGTCAGGGAAGAACTCAGGGATCATTTCAGACCCGAGTTCCTGAACCGGCTCGATGAGACCGTCCTGTTCAAACCGCTGACAAAAGACAATATTTCTCATATAATAGATCTGATGATGAAGGATCTGAACAAGCGTCTTGCAGAGCGCGAGATCAAGCTGACACTCGACGATGATGCCAAGGCATTGATCACCGAAGGCGGCTATGATCCGGTCTACGGAGCAAGACCTTTGAAACGGTTCCTGACCCGGCATGTCGAAACGATCGTCGCAAAGGAGATCCTCGGCGGTCAGATCGACCGGGGCGATGAGCTGGTAGTCAGCGCGAAGGACGGCGAATTGACGATTAATGTGCAGCCAAAGCAGTAAGATCATTTTTCATATCGATGTCAACTCGGCGTTCCTGTCGTGGAGTGCTGTCGAGGAGATGGATCTTGCCCGCCGTGAAGGCCGGGAGGTCATTGATCTGAGAACGATTCCGTCGATCGTCGGCGGAGACGTAAAACAGCGCCGCGGCATCGTGACGGCGGCATCGATACCGGCAAAAAAACGAGGCATCCACACCGCGCAGACGGTGGTGGATGCCTTTCGTCTTTGCCCGGAGCTGGTATCGGTCAA
>CACYEU010000096.1 GCA_902773445.1 uncultured Lachnospiraceae bacterium
CTGACAGCGTCAGCAATATTGCTCTTTCCGCTGCCGTTGGGACCGACAATGCCTGTGATGCCGGGCTTGAAATGAAAGACTGTCCGCCCGGTAAATGATTTGAATCCGTGTATTTCGATGGTTTTCAGATACATAAATTATAACTCCCGGCTTTTCTCAAGCCGCTCGATCGTGCGTTTTGCCGCCTGCTGTCCGGCGGCCTTCTTCGTCCGCCCTGTCCCGCTTTCATATGTCTTGCCGTTGATAACGACAGCCATTGTGAAGACTTTGTCGTGATCCGGTCCGCTCGAACCGATCATCTTATAGCGGACATCTCCTGTTCCGGCTTTCTGGACCATTTCCTGAAGCATCGTCTTGCTGTCTTCAACAAAAAGATCATCCGCGCTTCCGTTCAGAATAAAACTGCGGATAAACTGTTCAGCCGCCTTCAGTCCGCCATCAAGGTAGATCGCGCCGATCAGCGCTTCAAGAGCGTCCGATACGACGGACGGCAGGCTTTGATCTCCTCTTTTCATATTGCCGCTTCCCATGCGGATATAATCGCTGAGGCTGATCCTCTGTGCCTTCTGAAACAATGCCTGCTCACAGACAACGGCGACACGCATGCGTGTCAGTTCACCTTCAGGCCGGTCCGGAAACTGTGAATACAGCCAGTCGCTTGAAACCAATTCAAGTACGGCATCGCCGAGGAACTCGATCCTTTCGTTGCAGGCGCTCCTGTCCGCGCCGGTTTCATTGACATACGAACTGTGCGTCATTGCTGCAGTCAGCAGATCAGGATCGTTGAACTGATATCCGATCTTTTGTTCCAGACTCTCAAAAGAGAGGATCATTTCATCCTCCCTTTTTTCGGTTCCGGTATAGTTGCTTCCGTCTGCCTTCATCGATCAGATACCGCTTTTTGTATGACGGATCACATCGAGAACATCGCCGACAGTGACGATCCTGCCCTCGTCTTCCTCGCTGACCTCAACTTCAAAAACCTTGCCGATCTCGACATAGATCTCAAATAAATCAAGCGAATCAGCGCCCAGATCCCTGACCAGATCAGCATCCTCAGTGATCTGATCCGCGTTGAGATGAAGCACATCCGAAATGATTTCTTTAAGCTTTGCAAATTCCATTCTGATTCTCCTCGCACAGTTATAATTATTTTACTAAAATCCATATAAAAAAGCAATTGCCGAAGCACTAAAAAAAGGGTTGCCGCATCGAATGCAACAACCCTTTCGTTTAGCCTGATCATTTCTGATCTCAATCCTGAGCGATGACCTCTTTTTTGTTGTAGGTCCCGCAGTTTTTGCAGACGCGATGAGGCATCATCAACTCACCGCATTTGCTGCACGGTACCAGATTCGGTACGCTCATCTTCCAGTTTGCACGTCTCTTGTCTCTTCTGGAAGCTGATGATTTATTTTTCGGGCAAATTGACATCTCTGACACCTCCTGTCCATCGTCATATTGCTAAAGCCTTCGGCTTTTTCGTTCAACGCACTTGAAGTATTATACAGAGTGCGCTCATGTTTGTCAACACCTTTTGACAGCCGGTTTTATTTTAACAGTGCAGCTGTCTCGCGGGCGATCGCAAGTTCCTCGTCAGTCGGAATGACCCATACCGGAATCTTGGAGTCCGGAGTTGAGATACGCACTTCTTTGCCGTAACGTGCCTGATTGGCTTCGCCGTCGAGGAAAACGCCCATATAATTGAGTTTGTCAATGACACGCTGGCGGACACCTTCATCGTTCTCTCCGATACCTGCTGTGAAAGCGATTGCGTCAACACCGTTCATCGCGGCAATATAGGCGCCGACATATTTGATGAGGCGATAGCAGAACACATCAAGTGCCAGACCGGATCTCTCATCGCCGACTGCGCGGGAATTCCAGAGATCTCTGAAATCACTCGAATTGCCTGAGATACCGAGCACGCCGGATTTCTTGTTGAGCATGTCCATGATCTCTTCAAAGCTCATGCCTTCTTTTTCAGCGATATAATTGATTGCTCCGATATCGATGTCACCGCTTCGCGTACCCATGGCAAGACCCTCAAGCGGTGTCAGACCCATCGATGTATCAAAAGATTTACCTCTGTAGACCGCGGTCACGCTTGCGCCGCCGCCGAGATGGCAAACGATCAGTTTGCTGGTGTCAAGATCGATATCACAGACTTCCGCAAGTCTCTTGGATACAAAGCTGTGGCTTGTTCCGTGGAATCCGTAGCGGCGGACTTTGTACTTCTCATAATACTCATACGGAATCGCGTATGTATAGACATAATCACGCATCGTCTGATGGAACGCCGTGTCGAAAACGCCGATCTGCGGTGCGTTCGGCATCAGCTTCATACAGGTCTTGATACCGATGACATTTGCCGGGTTGTGAAGCGGAGCAAGTGCGCTGCACTCTTCGACTTCTTTGATAACCTCGTCATCAATGATGACTGACTCGGCAAACTTCTCGCCGCCGTGTACGATTCTGTGTCCGACTGCCGCGATGTCATCGAGTGATTCAATGACGCCGTTCTCCGGATCGGTCAGTGTATCGATCACGTGCTGCACAGCCTCAGTATGTGTCGGCATGTCAAATTCAGCCTTCTTTATAGCCATGCCGCCGGTCGGTTTATATGTAAACAATCCGTCAACGCCGATGCGTTCACAGATACCCTTGGCCATAACTTTCTCGGTGTCGGTGTCGATCAGCTGATATTTCAGTGACGAACTGCCGCAGTTGATAACTAATACATCCATAATTTCCTGCCTTCCTATCTATTCACCTTTTTATTTCACAGAGCTTTAATCTGAATTATTATACACTCAGATTACCGCAATTACAAGGTTTTTTTGCATTTCGTGAACAGTTGATTTTTATCCGTCAAAGACATACAATTTTAATGGAGTAAAATGTTTTATTAAGAGGTGAATTGATCATGAGTCAGGCACATCCCTATCGTCTGGGTATTGATATCGGTTCGACAACGGTCAAAATCGCTGTGCTCGATGAACAGGACGAGATCCTGTTTGACGATTACGCGCGTCACCGTGCCAATATTCAGGAAGCTTTAAGCGACCTTCTCTCCCGTGCTGCCCACAAGCTCGGACAGATCACGGTATCGCCGGTCATCACCGGCTCGGGCGGGCTCGCGCTGGCTTCCGCTCTCGACATCCCGTTTGTTCAGGAAGTCATTGCAGTTGCACATGCCCTCAAGGATTACGAATCCGCGACCGATGTCGCGATCGAGCTTGGCGGCGAAGACGCGAAGATCATCTATTTTGAGAACGGAACGGTTGAACAGCGGATGAACGGCATCTGCGCCGGCGGCACCGGTTCATTCATCGACCAGATGGCGTCTCTTTTAAAGACCGACGCTGACGGCATCAATGAATACGCACGCGATTACAAAGCGATCTATGATATCGCCGCGCGCTGCGGTGTGTTCGCAAAGACTGATATTCAGCCCCTGATCAACGAGGGCGCAGCCAAAGAGGACCTGGCTGCTTCGATCTTTCAGGCAGTCGTCAATCAGACGATCTCCGGCCTTGCCTGCGGCAAGCCGATACGCGGACATGTTGCCTTTCTCGGAGGCCCGCTCCACTTCATGCCGGAGCTTCGGAAGGCATTCGTCAGAACGCTGAAGCTCGACGATGAACATACGATCGTGCCTGCCTACTCTCATCTGTTTGCGGCGATCGGATCCGCAAAAGAGGCGGATCCGGACATTTCTGTACCACTTCATGAGATCCGCAAGCGCCTCGAAAAGAAAGTCCGGCTGGATATCGAAGTCGCCAGACTTGAGCCGCTGTTTGCGTCGCGCGAAGAATATGACGAGTTTATCAGCCGCCATGCGTCCCATCATGTCACGACAGCCGATCTGGACAGCTACCGCGGCGATGCCTATCTCGGGATCGACGCCGGCTCGACGACCACCAAGGCTGCGCTGATTTCCGAAGACGGCTCTCTGCTCTATTCGTTCTACAGCAATAATGAAGGCGATCCGCTCGGCGTGACGATCACGGCGATCAAAGATATTTACAGCAAACTGCCGGAAGGCGTCAATATTGTCCGTTCTTGCTCGACCGGTTACGGCGAAGCGCTGATCAAAGCCGCGCTGATGCTCGACTTCGGTGAGGTTGAAACGATTGCTCACTACTACGCGGCTTCGTTCTTTGACCCCGAAGTCGACTGTATCCTGGATATCGGCGGTCAGGACATGAAGTGTATCCGTATCAAGAACCAGAGCGTCGATTCAGTGCAGCTGAATGAGGCATGCTCCTCCGGCTGTGGATCATTTATTGAGACATTCGCAAAATCACTTGATGTATCGGTGCAGGATTTTGCGCACGAAGCTCTGTTCGCCAACAATCCGATCGACCTCGGAACGCGCTGCACCGTCTTTATGAATTCAAAGGTCAAACAGGCTCAGAAAGAAGGCGCGACAGTCGCCGATATCTCAGCCGGTCTGGCTTATTCCGTTATCAAAAACGCTCTGTTCAAAGTCATCAAGGTGACAAGCGCCGAGGCACTCGGCGAACACATCGTGCTGCAGGGCGGAACATTTTACAATGAAGCTGTGCTCAGAAGCTTTGAGAAAATAGCCGGCTGCGAAGCGATACGCCCCGATATCGCAGGTATCATGGGCGCGTTCGGTGCAGCTCTTGTCGCAATGGAGCGTCACAAGGCTGAGCCGGCTGAAACGACTATGCTCCCGATCGAACAGATCGAAAGTCTCGAGTACCATACGACAATGGCGCGCTGCGGCGGCTGTAATAACAACTGCCGCTTAACGATCAATCATTTCTCGGGCGACAGACGTTTTATCACCGGCAACCGCTGTGAGCGCGGACTCGGCAGGAACAAGAGCAAAAGCCATCTCCCGAATCTGTTTGAGGAAAAGCTCCACCGCTATTTCGATTATGAATCGATTCCTGTGACCGATGCGCCGCACGGGCGGATCGGTATTCCGCGTGTCTTGAATCTGTATGAGAACTATCCGTTCTGGCATACATTTTTCACGAAACTCGGATTCAGGGTGGTTTTGTCCCCTGTTTCATCACGGAAGATCTACGAACTCGGTATCGAATCGATTCCCAGCGAATCCGAATGCTATCCGGCGAAACTTGCTCACGGGCATGTCAAATGGCTGATCGATCAGGGAATCACGACGATCTTCTATCCGTGCATTCCCTACGAGCGGGTCGAATTTGAAAGCGCGAACAATCATTACAACTGTCCGATCGTCACCTCGTACCCGGAGAACATCAAGAACAACATGGAGGAAATTGCGAACGGCAAAGTCAAGTTCCTTCATCCGTTCATCTCTTTCGAGAACAAACGGACTGTGCTCCGCGGTATTCTGCGCTTTGTCAGCAGTAAATTTGCGATCGATGAGCCGCAGGTCGTTATGGCCGCCGACGCAGCATGGGAAGAACTTGAAAATGCCCGCGCATTTATCCGCAGACGCGGTGAAGAAGTTGTGCGTGAACTTGAAGAAAACGACCAGCACGGCATTGTCCTGGCCGGACGTCCGTACCATCTCGATCCTGAGGTCCACCACGGTATTCCGGAACTGATCAACTCATACAATATGGCGGTTCTGACTGAAGATTCGGTCGCTCATCTGGCAGATGTGGAGACACCGCTTCTGGTCGTCGACCAGTGGATGTACCACTCCCGGCTCTATCGTGCAGCCCAGTATGTCAAGACGACCGATCACCTTGATCTGATCCAGCTTAATTCGTTCGGCTGCGGACTCGACGCCGTCACAACCGATCAGGTCTCTGATATCCTGACAGGATCCGATAAGATCTATACAACGCTCAAGATCGACGAAGTCAATAACCTCGGCGCGGCAAGAATCCGTGTCCGTTCACTGCTTTCGGCGATCCGTGTCCGCAAACAGAAAGCAGAAGCCGAAGGAACGACACGGACGATCCGTTCAAGCGCGTTTAAAAAGATCCCGTTCACCAAGGACATGCGCGGTTATACGATCCTTGCGCCGCAGATGTCACCGATCCACTTCTCAATGCTCAGTGTCGTCTTTGAACTTGAGGGCTATCATCTAGAAGTTCTTCACAACGACGGGCATGAAGCAGTCAACACAGGTCTGCGCTATGTCAATAATGACGCCTGCTATCCGTCCATCATGGTCGTCGGACAGATCATGTCGGCACTACTGTCCGGTAAATATGACCTCGACAAAACAGCGTTGATGATCACACAGACGGGAGGCGGCTGCCGCGCGACAAACTATATCGGCTTTATCCGCCGTGCGCTGCGGCGCGCCCATATGGGACATATCCCGGTCATCTCGCTGAATCTCAGCGGACTTGAAGATAATCCGGGATTCAAGATCACACCGTCGCTTGCTATACGCGGTATGTACGCGCTGATCTTCGGTGATGTCTTCATGCGCGTTCTCTATCGGATGCGTCCGTATGAAAAGATCAAAGGCTCAGCCAATCTCCTGCACGACCAGTGGGAGGCACGCTGTATCAAATTCCTTCAGAAACCGCATCCGACTAAGCGCGAATTCAACAGGATCTGCCGCGAGATCATCGAAGACTTCGACAATCTGCCGATCACAGACGAAAAGAAACCCCGCGTCGGCGTTGTCGGTGAGATCCTGGTCAAATTCATGCCGGCGGCCAACAATTATCTTGTCGAGCAGTTGGAGGCGGAAGGTGCCGAAGCAGTCGTGCCTGATCTGGCCGATTTCCTGCTCTACTGTTTCTACAACACCAACTTCAAGTCGAAATATCTCGGCATGAAGAAACGGTCAGCGATGCTCGGCAATGCCGGAATCAGTTTCCTTGAATGGGTCAGAAATGTACCGAAACAGGCATTTAAGAAGAGCAAACATTTCACGGCTCCCGAAAGGATCTCCGAACTGGCCAAAATGGCCCAGCCGATCGTTTCACTCGGCAATCAGACAGGTGAAGGCTGGTTCCTGACCGGTGAAATGCTCGAACTGATCCATGAGGGTGTACCGAATATCGTCTGTACACAGCCGTTCGGCTGCCTGCCGAACCACGTCGTCGGCAAGGGTGTCATCAAAGAGCTCAGAAAGCGGTATCCGGAATCCAATATCGTCGCAATCGACTATGATCCCGGCGCGAGTGAAGTCAACCAGCTCAACCGGCTGAAACTGATGCTCTCCACTGCCAAGACGAATCTCGAAGCACAGGACTGATAACACAGAAATACCCGCCGTATACGAACTCCTTTGCAGGCTAAAATGCCTGCTTCGGAGTTGTTTGCGGCGGTTTTATACTGCATGATCAGGTGCTTGGAATAGAGTATGATCAAGAAGAACTGCCGTGTCAGCACGGCAGTTCTTCTTTGTAATCGATATCTTCAATTTCTCTTTTTCGTTCATCGGGCAGTTGATAGTAGTAAACATCGTCCGGTGACCGTCTGATGATCTGCTTTCCTCCTGTGTCGCCTGACAGTTCAGCAAGATCATCCCAGCAGTCGTCGCGGAAGCAGCACGGATTATAAGGTGTGCCGTCCAGACTTAAAGCACCCATCTTCTTTCCGCTCGCCTTATAGCCGTCAAGAAACGCCTCAATCGTCTCTTCACTCAAATACGGCTGATCTCCGACAAAACAGACCAGTGCGTGTTCTTCTTCCAGCACGCCGCGCCCGCGGTTTCCGGAACCCGTAATTACTTTCCGGTCATTTTCGGCATCGGAGATCGCACGTACGGCCGAACGGAATTCACTGGCGATCAGGCAGCCGGCTGTCGTCAAACCGATCTTGAGCGACGATGATATCCCGTCCTCCGGGAAACGGTTCTCAACACACATCACGCGCTTGTCATGACGGCATTGATCAAAGATCGGTCCGCGCTGTGTCACGATCGTCAGATCATCAATGTCATCGCGCTTTTCCTTCAGATCGATCAGCCTTTCAAGTATATACGTATACATAGGCCGGCCGTCCACATCTGCCATCAGTTTATTCTCGTTTTTTGTTCCGTAGCGGCTTGACAGACCGGCCGCAAGTATCAATGCATGCAGTCTCATTTTTGTGCTTCCAGTACCGAACGGATCAACAGCATTGACGCGATCGGCA
>CACYEU010000097.1 GCA_902773445.1 uncultured Lachnospiraceae bacterium
GAGGGCGGTCTGATCACAGAACTTGAGAGCAGAAAGAATTTGGGCAATGTCGTCATTGTCCTGCATCCGGCGTTGATCATCACTGAAAGTGAAGCGGATCAGGCGGCTGAGATCATCAGAGAATCATTGATGAAGTGCCGACAATAGGTTAATATTGATTTAATTGGCATTTTTATCACAATCAGGAGGAAAGACCGTGACATCAATGAAAGAAATCACCGCCAAAGAGCAACTCAGCGTAACAGATATCCGCTATAACAACAAGGTCAATCTGTTTACGGATATCGTATCTTCCACAGGCATTACCCGCAATGATCTGGCCGTTAAAAACAATATCAGTTTCATGACGGCTAAAAACATCGTCGATGAATTGTTGGGGATGGATCTGATAGAAGAGCATCTGCTGAATTCTCCTGTCGGAAGAAAACCGACAGCGCTGCAGGTGAGTTCGCGTTACGGCAATGTCGTCTGTATGAATCTGTCGAGCGTCAATGAGATGCATTTTATCATTTACGACCTGAGGGGAGTCAGGCTCGCATCTGAAGTGTTTTCTTTCAAACCGCACGAGAAGACCATCAACGAGAAGATAGGCATGATGATCGAAGCCATCAAAACATGCCTGAACAATATATCAACAGAAACGATCGGCATCACCGCTTTGGTGCCCGGCATCTACTATGAGGATCAGGACATCCTGAGGTTTGCGGTGGACAGAGAACTGGATGATCTGCACATCAAAACTCTGCTGAAAGAAGCGTTTGATATCAAGAACATACAGATCGTACATGACACTCTGGCTTTTGCAAACTCCGAGTATGAACTGGACAATATTGGTTATTACAGTCAGTTTTATCTCTATTGCGGGGAAGGTGTCGGCGGATGCTTCACAAATTTTGACGGAACACCTGTTTTCGGAGAAAACCTGTTGGCGGGAGAGATCGGCAATATCATTCACTACCGGTCAAGCGACAACAAACCGGTCAGGTTGGAAACTCTGCTGTCAATCGCGGAAATGCGGCACAGACTGCCGGAGAAATACCATGATACAGGCTTTGATGAAGTCTTAAGGCTGCGTGAAAAAGATCCTGAGGTCGCGGAAGTCGTCGATGAAGCATTTAATGCCGTATCGGAGATGCTCTACAATGTCGTATGGCTGTTCAACCCGTCCAAGATAGTGGTGGACAGTTACTGCAAAGAATATGCCGATCTGATCGTCAAAAGCGCAGAGGCATTTTTAAAGAATCATTTTGATGAGGAATCCCTGCACAGGACAAGGATCCTGGCAGCCAAAGGAGACGAGTACCACACGATGAAATGGTGCATGAAGTACACTCGTTTGTGCTGGATAGAGCAGATCATCTCGCCCGGGACCGAACTTTCGATGGTCCCCGAGAGGAAAGAAGGGATAAGTTGAATCGTACAATCATAGGCTTGGACATCGGCGGGACCAATCTTCGCATCGGTGCCGTCAATGATAACAAAGAAATAATCGTCAGCCGGATCATGGACAGCGATATCCTGTCGAAGGCAGAGCGTCCGCTTGAAAAGCTTTGCTCGATCATTCAGGCGTTTATCGATGAGAATCGTCTTGATGATGTCGGCGCAGTTTCGATCGGAGTGGCATCTTCGGTCGCCAACGACTTCGAGACAGTCATCTGCACGACGAATATGCGCAATGACCGCGGAGAACCGGTATTTGAACACACCAATGTTGCTGCTTTTTTGCGGGAGCAGCTCAGGATACCTGTCTACGTCAATAATGACACGAGCAACATCCTGTTTTGCGATGCTTACAGGAATAAACTGGAGGATCGCAGACTTGTTATCGGTATTTATATCGGGACCGGAGTCGGAGCTTCGGTTCTGATAGACGGAAAGCTCTTTAAAGGTGCGAACGGAGCAGCGCTGGATCTGGGGCACGTGCCCTTCTACAAAGGAGAGGATCCATGCATATGTTCGAAGAAAGGATGCTGTGAGTGCTACGCCTCAGGATGGAAACTGGAGAGCCTTCTCGAAGAACACTATCCCGGGGAAAGCATCAAACGGATCTTCCTGGATCACGGCGATGAGCCGCCGCTGGAAGAGTTTGTCTATTCATGTTCGCATGTCTTTTCAGTCATGGCGACGATCTTTGATCCGAACGCGATCGTATACGGCGGAGGAGTGATAGACCTGGACGGTTTTCCGCGTGACAGATTCGAGGCATTGGTCAAGGAAAATACCGGATTAGATGTGATGAGTTATGGTTTCGATCTCATCTATTCGAGTCCGGATAATGAAAAAGGAATTATCGGTTCAGCAATATTTGCGGAGCAAATGTTGGATAAACAGGAGGCATAGGTTATGGCTAATATCTCTTTACGGCATATTTACAAGAAGTACCCAAACAATTTTGAGGCGGTCAAAGATTTCAATCTGGAGATCCGGGACAAGGAGTTCATCATTTTTGTCGGTCCTTCGGGCTGCGGAAAGTCAACGACGCTGCGCATGATCGCCGGTCTTGAGGAGATCACGGACGGAGAACTCTATATCGATGACGAGTTAGTCAATGACGTAGAGCCGAAAGACAGAGATATCGCCATGGTCTTTCAGAGCTACGCATTGTATCCGCATATGAACGTCTACGACAATATCGCCTTCGGCATGCGCTTCCGAAAAGAGCCGAAGGATGAGATCGACAGAAAGGTCAGGGAGGCGGCCAGGATCCTGGATCTGGAGCCCTATCTGAAGACCAAGCCAAAGAACCTCTCCGGCGGACAGCGTCAGCGCGTCGCGATGGGCCGCGCGATCGTCCGCAATCCGAAGGTGTTCCTGATGGATGAACCGCTGTCCAATCTGGACGCCAAGCTGCGCGTACAGATGCGTGTGGAGATCGCAAATCTGCATAAGAGGCTCGGGGCCACGATCATTTACGTCACACACGACCAGGTCGAAGCCATGACGCTTGGCAGCCGGATCGTTGTCATGAAAGACGGTGTGATCCAGCAGATCGACTCCCCCGAGAATCTCTACACCAAGCCCTGCAATCAGTTTGTTGCCGGATTTATCGGTTCTCCGCAGATGAACTTCTGCGATGTGGAGATCGTAGAAAAGGGTGATAAGACATTTGCACAGATGGGAGAGATCGAACTGGCGATACCGGAGGGAAAGGCAAAGACATTAAAAGAAGCCGGTTACATCGGTAAGTCGGTCATCATGGGCATCCGTCCCGAGCATATCTACAATGAGCCGCGGGTCGTGGAAGA
>CACYEU010000098.1 GCA_902773445.1 uncultured Lachnospiraceae bacterium
ACTGCGTTCTTTTATTCAAAGCCTTGATTTTTCCAAGGAAAAGGATATTTTAAGGAGATTCAGGCGCGCATACGTGCCTTCTGATTCAATCACTGATATCAACGGGAAGACCGGCGAATTCACAATAACCGGCAGTGGTTTGCTGACATTTCCACAGGCTGATAAAGTTCTGTTCGCACTCTGGTCTGCTGAAGATCAAAGTGATCTTCACTGGTATGAAGCAAAGCTCTCTGCCGACGGTTCGTGCAGAACAACCGGAAATGTTGCGAATCACAAGCACCATTTCGGCAAATACCAAGTTCATATGTACGTCGTTGGCTATGACGGAAGCAAGCAGCGCATCGCAGCCGCCAATGCACAGATCAAAGGGGATAATTACATCTATACTTACGCGGCAAGAAAGAATCAGACTGCGTATGTTGTCAGGATCGCTAATCCGAATATTGACGGCAATCCGTCGGATCATGTCAAGGCAGGGATCTGGAGCAATTTTAATGACAAAGATGATCTGAAATGGTATCCGATGAAAAAAGTCGGAGAAGATCTCTGGGAAACGACTGTCCGTTCCGCAGCTCACAAGCACGGCGGCGTCTACAATGCGCATATCTACAGCGATGATAAGTTTCTGACAAAAACTCAGTTCGCGATGAAGAGGCCTGAGCCCGGCACGGGAAGCACGAAAATGATCGCATTGACATTTGATGACGGCCCGGGCAAAAACACCGGCAAAATACTGGCACAGTTGAAAAAGTATAAGGCACACGCGACTTTCTTCGTCGTCGGCCCGAATGCTGAACGCTACCCGAAAACGCTGAAAGCGATCACGGCTGCCGGCTGTGAGATCGGAAATCACAGCTATCATCACTCGAAGCTCGGTAATGCAGCAAAAGAGGAGATTCAGGAAGAAATCAGCTCGGTCAATAAGATCGTCAAAGATACTACGGGAAAGAGCATTCAGCTTCTGCGTCCGCCTTACGGCGATGTCGGCGATTCTCTGCGGCAGAACGCAGGGATGCCGATGATCCTGTGGAGCATCGATTCTCTCGATTGGAAGACCCGCGACACTGAAAAGACGATCGATTGTATAATGGAGAACGCACAGGACGGTGATATTGTGCTGATGCATGATATCCATGATGAAACTGTCGCGGCTGCGATCGAGCTGATTCCGATGCTTGAAGAGGAAGGATTCCAGCTGGTCACCGTGTCAGAACTGGCATCGGCAAAAGGCGAGATTCTGCAGAACGGAATCGCCTACGGCTCAATTAAAAAATAAGGATCATACTATGATTGATTTACCGGCATCATTTACCGATAAAATGAAAACTCTGCTCGGAAGCTCGTATGACGATTATATTGATTCGTTCAACTGCCGTCCTTACCGGGGGCTTCGGGTCAATACTTCCAAAATATCGCCTGAAGAACTGAAGAAAAGAGTGTCGTTTGATCTCGTGCCGGTTCCCTGGACTGACAACGGTTTTTATTATGAAGGATCAACTCGGGAAGTCTCTTCAAATCCTTATTATTACCTGGGACTATACTACCTGCAGGAACCGTCCGCGATGGCTCCGGCTGCTTTGCTGCCGGTAGCTAAAGGTGACCGCGTACTTGATCTGTGCGCTGCACCCGGTGGCAAGACGACCCAGCTGGCTTTGGGAATCCAGGAGGAAGGTCTTCTCATTTCAAATGACGTGTCTGCGTCCCGCGCAAAGGCACTTGTGAAAAATATCGAACTGCAGGGGCTTAAAAACACTGTTGTCACATGCGAATCCGCCGGAAAACTCGCGTCAGTTTTTCCTGAGTTTTTTGATAAGATACTCATTGACGCACCGTGTTCCGGAGAAGGAATGTTCCGAAGCGGCGGCCGGCGCATGGTCGAAGCATGGAAGAGAAACGGTCCGGATTACTTTTCAGTGATTCAGAGAGAGATCGCTGCCTGCGCTGTCAGCATGCTGAAACCGGGCGGTATGATGTTGTACTCGACCTGCACATTTGATCCGTCGGAAGACGAACAGATCATTGCTTATCTGCTGGATACGTTTTCTGATCTCAAAGTCATTGAACTGCCGGAAATTGAAGGAGTTGTTCACGGCGATCCGTCTTTCTGCGGTTCTGACCACTCTGAAATCAGAAATACAGCGCGTTTCTATCCCCATAAGATCAGAGGGGAAGGTCATTTTGCAGCTCTTCTCCAAAAAGAAGGAAATCTGATCCGTTCACCGCAAAAGGAATCGATCCGGGTCGACCGGGACTTCGGAAAGGGTAAAGCGGCCCGCCGTGTCAGGCTGGAAATTCCCGGTGAAGTCAAAGACTTGCAAAACATCCGTTTTCTCCGTTCAGGTCTGCTGCTTGGAGAAATCAAAAATGACAAGCTGATACCATCACAGTCGTTGGCTATGACGATAAAGGAATCGCCTTATCCGGTTCTTGAACTGAGTCTTTCAGATCAGCGCGCAGTCCGTTATCTGAAAGGAGAATCGCTGATACTTGAAGATGCTGACGGTTCGTATGACAACGGAATCATTCTGATCAGAATTGACGGATTTCCTGCCGGATGGGGACAAGTCAGCGGAAGGAGAATCAAAAACAAGCTTTTGCCGGCATGGAGACTGCAATCATAAGATGATTCATGGTATAATCTGACTGAAGGAGTATTTGATGAGATTTAAAGGATTCCAGCGGATCAAAGGTTCTTACGGTGACCGCGCCAGACTGAAAAAGACAATGATTATCGGAGCGATCGCGATACTGTTGTTTATCGCGGCTCTTGTCGTGATCGGTTATATCCGCTTTGGGACCAGGAAAAATATCTTTACGATACTTGCAATCCTGTCAGTTCTGCCGTTCGCTAAGATCGGCAGCATTCTGTCGACCCTCCTTCCATATCCTTCGATCACAAAACAGCAGGCAGATAAGCTTTCGGAACTCACTGAAGGACTTGAGGCTGTCTACGACATCGTGCTCGCAACCAACCGCTCCGCAATCCCGATTGACTGTCTGATCATCGAAGAAGGTCGTGTCATAGCATTGTCACCGGTATCCGACAAGAAACAGAAACTTCTGGAAACCACGATCAGAGACTTTTACAGCGATCATGGTTTCAAGCACATGGCCGTTGTCATCGAAACTGAATACGAAGCATTCTGTGAGCGGATCGCCGCGATGTCACACAAGGATACTAAAAACCGCCGAACCGCTGAACTCAGGCGCTCTTTGTTGATCAACTGTGTGTAACGATGAGACAGATCAAAGCCGGTACAAATGAATCAGGACAAAAGCTGATGCGTCTGCTTGAGAAGTACTTCAAAGCAGCGGATCGTTCTTTTTTGTACAAAATGCTCAGAAAAAAGAATATTCTGCTCAACGATCATAAGGCCAGCGGTAAAGAGATACTCGAAGCCGGAGATACCATTACGATCTATATGGCGGACTCGACGATCGAAAAGTTCAGAGGTGTCCCTGAAAGCGTTAAGCTTCCTTCAGTTTCCGAACCGGAACGGACAATGTTTGACCGTTCCGTATTCTATGAAGATGACCATATCATTCTGATCAACAAACCTGCGGGCGTCCTTTCACAGCGCGCAAAGCCAAACGATCTTTCGCTTGTGGAACTGATGACCGATCACATGATCAGAAACCGATCGATCACCGCCAGCTCGCTTGAAACATTTAAACCGGGCATCGTCTCAAGACTTGACCGCAACACTTCGGGCATCGTGATCGGAGGGAAGACACTGCCGGCACTTCAGGAACTCAACGAACTGATCCGCTCTCATAAACTCAGAAAAATCTATGAAGCGATCATTGAAGGAAAGATCACCAAACACAGAACACTGAACGGGTACTGGCGGAAAAACAGCGAATCCAACACCGTTACGATCGCACCGAAACCGGTCGAGGGCGGAAGTCTTGTCACGACGATCATATCGCCGATCAAGACCTGTCAGCTTCCCGGACACAGATCATTATGCACTGTCACAGAAGTCGAGATCATCACAGGCAAGAGCCATCAGATCAGAGCGCATATGACAGCGATCGGGCATCCGATCATCGGTGATACAAAGTACGGTGCCCGCGAAGCTCTCTACCGCAGAGGACAGCTGCTTCATGCGCGGAAGATCATTTTCCCCGCTGATGCGCGTGACGGTCTTGAGACACTTTCATACCTGGCAGGAAAAGAGTTTACGGCAGCATATCCGAAAGATTATGCCGCATCGCTGAAAGCACTGGAAGCATTGTAAGGAGACGAGAATGGCAACATGGAATTCAAGAGGCCTTCGGGGATCATCATTTGAAGAGATGATCAATCATACGAATCAGGTCTATGCAGAGCGCAAGCTCGCCATGATCCAGAAGATTCCCACACCGATCACGCCGGTCAGATTTGATGAACATACCCGCCATATTACACTGGCTTATTTTGATAAGCAGAGCACGGTTGACTATATCGGCGCTGTTCAGGGAATTCCTGTCTGCTTCGATGCCAAAGAATGCGCAAAAGCGACATTCCCGCTTCAGAACGTTCATGAGCATCAGGTCTCTTTCATGGAGAAGATCGAAGAACAGGGCGGCGTTTCGTTTCTCCTGATCTTCTTCACCGATATCGAGCAGTGCTATTATATGAGATTTGAAGAACTCAAAAAGTTCTATGACCGGGGTCAGGACGGCGGCAGAAAGAGTTTCCGCCGTGAAGAACTCGATCCGGCCTATTTTATCACCGATATTCCGTTTCCGTTCATTCCGTATCTTGAGATGCTGTCAAAAGATCTCGAAGAACGCGATTCATAAGGAGCCAGAATGCGCAAATCAGCCCTATCAGATGACATATTGCTGCGCATTGAGAAACCGGCGCGCTATATCGGAGGCGAATTCAACAGTGTAATGAAAGACCTGTCCGATATCTCGATCCGTTTTGCGATGTGTTTTCCTGATGTCTATGAGATCGGCATGAGCCATCTCGGCATCGCGATCCTTTACGACATGTTCAACAGACGTCAAGACACCTGGTGTGAACGTGTCTACTGTCCGTGGGTCGATCTTGAAACGATCATGAGAGAAGAGTCTATACCGCTGTTTGCGCTCGAATCTCAGGATCCGGTGAAAGACTTTGACTTTCTCGGAATCACACTTCAGTACGAAATGTGTTATACCAATGTTCTGCAGGTTCTCGATCTCGCGGACATTCCACTTCACGCCGCCGATCGGACAGAAGATGACCCGATCGTGATCGGAGGCGGACCCTGCACCTACAATCCCGAACCTCTTGCTCCGTTCTTTGATATGTTCTATATCGGAGAAGGGGAAGTGACCTATGATCAGCTGCTCGACATTTACCGGGAATGCAAACAGAACCGTGTCTCACGGGCTGAATTCTTAAGAAAGGCAGCTTCGGTTCCGGGGATCTATGTTCCGTCACTCTACAATGCAGATTACAACGACGACGGGACACTTCATTCGTTCGTTCCTCTGGAAGATGGTATTCCGGAAAAAATCATTCGTCAGGTCGTCACTGATCCTTCTGACATCTGTTATCCGAAGCGGCCGGTAATTCCGTTCGTAAAGGCTGTGCAGGACCGCGTTGTGCTTGAAGTCATGCGCGGATGCATCAGGGGATGCCGTTTCTGTCAGGCAGGCATGACATACAGACCAAGCCGTTCCCGTTCGGTCGATGAACTCGTAGATATCGCTGTATCATCACTGGAGGCAACCGGTTATGATGAACTGTCACTGAGTTCGCTGAGCACAAGCGATTATAAAGATCTCGAACAATTGATCGACCGCCTGCTTCCGTATCTTCATGAACACAATATCGAGCTTGAACTTCCTTCACTCAGAATCGATGCCGTTTCTCTTGAGATTATGAAGCGAATCAGCGGAATCAAGCGCGGCAGTTTCACATTTGCTCCCGAAGCCGGAACACAAAGGCTCCGCGATGTGATCAACAAGGGTCTCTCGATCGAAGAGATCACAACAGGAGCGCGCCTCGCTTTTGAAGGCGGATGGAAGAGAGTTAAACTGTATTTTATGCTCGGGCTGCCTACTGAAACCGATGAGGATGCCGAAGGGATCGCGGCTTTATCAAATGATATTGCGCATCTGTACTATGAAATCCCGAAAGAAGAACGCATCGGGCGCTGCCAGATCACAGCCAGCTCGTCATTCTTTGTACCAAAGCCGTTTACACCGTTCCAGTGGTCAGCGATGCTTGATCCGGAGGATTACCACAGGCGTACAATGATCGTCAAAGACGCTGTACGCAGGCAGACACATGCCAAGAGTCTCCGCTATCAGTATCACGGTTCAAAAATGTCATATATGGAAGCAGTATTGGCACGGGGCGACAGAAGACTGGCGGATTTCATTGAGGCTCTCCACAGGAAAGGCGCGCGATATGACGCGTGGACCGAGTTTTTCGATGCCGACAGATGGTATCAGACTTTCGATGAGCTTGGGATCGATCATGCTTTCTATGCTATGCGAGAACGTGATCTCGACGAACTGTTCCCATGGGATTTTATTGAAACAGGTCTGTCAAAAGAATATCTGAAAAATGAGTACAGACGCGCTGTCGACGGAAAGACGACACCGCACTGCAGACAGCAGTGTACCGGATGCGGCATGAAACAGCTTTATCACGGAGGTGTCTGCGTTGAAGATTAGATTTAAATTTGCAAAAACCGGTGTCATGCGGTTTGTAGGACATCTCGACACTGTGCGCTATTTTCAGAAAGCACTGAGAAGGAGCGGCTTGAAACCTGCCTATTCGAACGGCCTTTCGCCGCATCTGCTGGTCACCTTTGCATCGCCTTTGTCTGTCGGTATGACGACAGAGGGTGATTATATTGATGTTGTTATCGACGAAGAGCGTGATGTCCGTGAGATTCTTTCGATGATCCGGTCACAGCTTTCTGAGGGATTCTCACTGTCGGACGCAGTTGAACTGAGCGACCATGCCAAAACACCGATGGCCTTGCTGCGGGCGGCATCCTATCAGATCACGCCGAATAATGTATCCGAAGAGGTCTTTAAACAGTGCATCGCGAATCTGGACTCATTTTTCTCTCAATCTCAGATCAATGTATCTAAAAAGACGAAAAAAGGTGAGAGTATCGTCGACATCAGACCGATGATCTACCGGCTCAAACCGGATGAAAGCAAAACAGGCATTCAGATGCAGATCGCGGCAGGAAGCATCAGGCATCTGAAGCCGGAACTTGTCGTCGAAACGCTGATGCGTTTTTCCGGTTTTGAAGAGCCTGTAAATGTACTTCCGCCGGTGTTTCATTACCACCGGCTCGACTTATACGGAATCAAAGGAAACAGCAGTGAACGCGAGGTGACTGATCCTGCAAAACTGAGCCCGCTTTTACTATTGGACATAAAAGAGGAATCGTGTTAATATAGATTTTCGGCGAATCAATAGTTTACAAATGGAGGATCTATGATAAAAGCGGTCGTCTTTGACATAGGAAATGTTCTGCTTCATTTTGACTGGCAGAATTATCTCGAACGGAATTTCCCGGACCCTGATGTCAGGAAAGAACTGGCGGAATCTGTCTTCTTAAGCAAAGAATGGCAGGAAGGTGACCGGGTCGACATGCCGCTCGAGCAGTGGCAGCAGCGCTATATCGACAATGCGCCTCATCTTGAAAAAGAGATCCGTCAGATCTGTTCAAATCTGCCTGACCTCTTTTCGGTGTTCCCGTATACGGAAGACTGGATCGATTCGATGCACAAAAGCGGATACAAGGTGTATTTTCTCTCGAATTTCTGCCGTGCCGCTTACGAACAGGCGCAGGAACTGATTTCATTTACGAAATTGATGGACGGCGGTCTGTTCTCATTTCAGGAAGGGTTGACAAAACCGGATCCTGCATTTTACATGCTGTTATGTGAACGTTACGATCTGAAGCCCGAAGAACTGTTCTTCTATGATGATCTGAAAGAAAATGTCGAGGCGGCGATGCAAGTCGGCATGCAGGGTGTGACAGTCACAAACGAAATGATGGAAAAAGAGTCTGCCTGGTACGGTATGACGACAGGAGGCAAAGATAAGATGTTAAAAGTAGTCAAATTCGGCGGAAGCTCACTGGCCAGCAGCGGTCAGTTCCACAAGGTCAAAGATATTATCGAGTATGAGGATTCCAGACGCTATGTGATCCCGTCTGCGCCCGGTAAGCGCGACAGCAATGATACTAAAGTCACGGACCTTCTTTACCGCTGTTATGCCTATGCAAAGAAGGGCAAAGATTACAAGTCCGTGATCGCGCAGATCAGACTTCGCTATGAACAGATCATCGATGAACTCGGACTTGATATTTCTCTCGATGATGACTTCAGAAAGATCGAAGAGTATGTGCTGAAAGATGATTCACGCGATTTTATTGCTTCGCGCGGTGAGTATCTGAACGGCAAGATCCTGGCAGCTTATCTGAATATCGATTTTATCGACGCAGCGGATATCATTTGCTTTACCTCCAAGGGAGACTACGAGCCGCGCGCGACCAAAGAGCTGGTCAAAGCAGCACTGGCAAATCACGAGCGGGCTGTCATCCCCGGCTTCTACGGCGCTGACAAGTCAGGAAAGGTCCATACGTTCTCGCGAGGAGGCTCCGATATCACAGGCGCGATCATTGCAGGAGCGATCGGAGCTGATATGTATGAGAACTGGACGGATGTATCCGGTGTTCTGGTCGCCGATCCGACAGTCGTTGAGGATCCTGCTCCGATCGAAGTCATCACTTACCGTGAACTGCGCGAGTTGTCATATATGGGCGCGGCGGTTCTGCATGAAGACGCGATCTTCCCGGTCAAGGAAGCCGGCATACCTATCAACATCCGAAACACGAACAGACCGAAGGACCGCGGTACGATGATCGTTGAAATGACATGCTGGCCGTCACCATATGTCATGACCGGTGTTGCCGGAAAGAAAGGCTTTGTCGGGATCAGCATCGAAAAAGAACGGATGAACGATATCGTCGGATACTGCAGATCCGTACTGGATGTCTTTGCGAAATACGATATCAATATCGAACATATGCCTTCAGGAATCGATACAATGTCGGTATTTGTCCACCAGCACGAGTTTCTTAAGAAAGAGCAGAAAGTTCTGGCAGATATCCAGGAAGCCGTCGCGATCGATCATCTGGAGCTCGAATCAGATGTGGCATTGATCGCTGTCGTCGGACGCGGCATGCGTTCGATGCGCGGTACTGCCGGACGTGTTTTCGCGGCTCTGGCAAACGCCAATGTCAATATCAGAATGATCGATCAGGGCTCAAGCGAGCTCAATATCATCATCGGTGTTCACAGTCAGGACTTTGAGTCGGCGATCCGCGCGATTTATAATGCGTTCGTCGGACCAAAAAAGTCTTGAAATCACTTTGATTAAGTGATATTATAGTTTGGCATGGTCGCACGGCGAGGTTCATAGTTAAGACGTCCGATATCCGGACGGCACCACAGCCGGCGTAGTTTAATAAGGAGGATGCGTATGTACGCAGTCATCGCAACTGGAGGAAAGCAGTATCGCGTCGCAGAAGGCGATGTGGTCCGCGTCGAAAAGCTCGATGCAGAAGTTGGAGAGAATGTAAAATTTGATCAGGTTCTCGCTATTGGCGGAGACGAGATGAAAGTCGGAACACCTGTCGTTGACGGAGCCTCAGTTGAAGGCGAAGTCCTTGCACAGGATCGTGCCCGCAAGGTCATCGTTTACAAGTATAAGCCCAAGAGGGGTTATCACAGAAAGAACGGTCACCGTCAAGCCTACACAGAACTTAAGATCACCAAGATCAACGGGTAAATAACAATGGTTTTTGTCAGGCTGCTTTACGATAAAGATCACAACCTTCGCGGTTACAATCTGATCGGACATGCCGGACTTGCAGAAGAGGGAAATGACATTCTGTGTGCGGCGCTCTCAGCCATCGCTGTCAACACAGGCAACGCAATCGAGAAGCTTTCGCAGACTGAAGTTCAGACGATCGTCAACGAAGAAGAACCTCTGGTCGATGTCAGAACCCGCGGCCCGGTCGACGAAAAGGCGGCAACACTGCTGAAAACCATGGAAATGTTTTGTGAAGATCTTGAGAAAGACAAACGATACGAACCGTATTATTCGTTAACAAGAGAGGAGATTGAGATATCATGATCAAATTAAATCTTCAGTTATTTGCACATAAAAAGGGAATGGGCTCCACAAAGAACGGACGCGATTCCGAGTCCAAGCGCTTAGGAGCCAAGAGAGCAGACGGACAGTTTGCCAAAGCAGGCAACATTATCTACAGACAGCGCGGAACCCGTATTCATCCGGGCAACAATGTCGGACGCGGCGGGGACGATACACTTTTCGCACTTGTCGACGGAACAGTTCGATTTGAGCGGGTCGGCAAGAAAGGCAAGCAGGTCTCTGTATATCCTGTAGAGTGATACGATGACAAAGCTTTGAGTCTGACAAGATTCAGAGCTTTTTCTTTAAGAGGTAAATCATGTTTTCAGACAGGGTATCAATTGTACTTCGTTCAGGAAACGGCGGCGACGGACATGTCAGCTTCCGGCGGGAGAAGTACGTCCCGAACGGCGGTCCCGACGGCGGTGACGGAGGCGACGGCGGCGATGTGATCTTTGAAGTTGATCCGGGCATGACGACGCTGGCTGCTTTCCGCCATCATAAGACCTATGCGGCCGGAAACGGGTCCGAAGGCGGCAAGAAACGCTGCCACGGCAAACGCGGCAATGACATCGTTCTGCAGGTACCGGAAGGTACGATCATCAGAGATCAGGAATCCGGCAGGATCATAGCCGATATGTCAGGAAAAGATAACAGCCGGCGGATCATTTTACACGGCGGTAAAGGCGGAATCGGCAATATGCATTTCGCTACTTCAACGATGCAGGCGCCGCGATATGCGAAGCCCGGTAAACCCGGCATTGAGATCGACGTCGTTCTGGAACTCAAATCGATGGCCGATGTCGGTCTGATCGGATTTCCGAATGTCGGCAAATCAACACTGCTTTCGCGTGTGACAAATGCGCGCCCGAAGATCGCCAATTATCATTTTACGACGCTTCATCCGAATCTCGGTGTCGTCGATTTCGGAGATCACGAAGACGGCTTTGTCCTCGCCGATATTCCCGGATTGATCGAGAACGCATCGAAGGGCGAAGGTCTCGGGCATCAGTTTCTTCAGCATATCGAGAGGACCCGTTTTCTGATCCATGTTGTCGACGGTGCCTCGCTTGAAGGAAGATCGCCCGCTGATGACATCCGGACGATCAATGATGAGCTGGTCAGCTTCCATGAAGGTCTCGGCGAGAAACCTCAGGTGATCGCGTTGAATAAGATGGATCTGCTGCCTGAAGAAGAACGGCAGCATGTGATCGATCAGCTTCGCGAGGATCTCGGCGATTCCGATATACCGGTATTCTCAATTTCCTGCGCGACAGGTGAGGGGATCAGGGAACTGCTGAACTATGTACGCGCAAGACTGGCTGAAATGCCGAATGAGACGACGGTCTATGAAACTGAGTATTTCCCCGAAGAAGAGCTGACAGAAGAGGAACTTCCGTTCTCAGTCCGCAAAGAGAAGGGCGAATACTATGTTGACGGTCCGAGGATCGAGAAGATGCTTGGATTCACAAATCTTGAAAGCGAAAAAGGATTCCTGTTCTTTGAGAGGTTTATGCGCGAGAACGGGATCGAAGACGAACTGAAAAAACTCGGTGCACAGGAAGGTGACACCGTTCATGTATGTGACTACGAATTTGAGTATGTCGAATAGCAGGAGAGTACAATGGGATATCAACT
>CACYEU010000099.1 GCA_902773445.1 uncultured Lachnospiraceae bacterium
CTGATCGCGCTGTCGGCCTGTCTGGCCGGCGAGATCCCGCGGCTTCTCAGAGAGAACCGCTTTGAGGACGCGAAGAGAGCGGCGCTCGAGCATCAGGCGATCTTCGGCGAAGGAAACTATTTCCTTGAGCTCCAGGATCACGGGATGTCCGAGCAGAAGGATGTCAATGAGAAACTGATGCGGCTGTCGGCTGAGACCGGGATCGAACTGGTTGCCACCAACGATATTCACTACACTTATGCCGACGATGCAAAGCCGCACGATATTCTGATTTGTCTGCAGACCAACAAGCTCCTGTCCGACGAAAACCGGATGCGCTACACAGGCGGACAGTATTTTGTCAAATCGCCCGAGCAGATGGCGGAACTGTTTCCGTACGCGCCGCAGGCACTTGAAAATACACAGAAAATCGCAGACCGATGCAATGTGACATTTACATTCGGCGAGAAGAAGATCCCTCATTTCGATGTTCCGGAAGGGACCGATGCATGGAGCTATCTGAAGCAGCTCTGCGAAGACGGACTCGCCGATCGGTATGATCCGGTCACCGATGAGCTGAGAGAGAGGCTGGCGTTTGAGCTAGAGACGATCCAGTCGATGGGATTTGTCGATTATTTCCTGATTGTCTGGGATTTCATCCGCTATGCGAAAGACAACGGCATTGCGGTCGGACCCGGAAGAGGATCTGCGGCCGGCTCGATGGTTTCTTACTGTCTTGGCATCACCGATATCGATCCGCTGCGCTATCAGTTGTTCTTTGAGCGTTTTCTGAATCCCGAGCGGGTGACGATGCCTGATATCGACGTTGATTTCTGCTTCGTCCGGCGCCAGGAAGTGATCGACTATGTCGTTCGCAAATACGGCCGCGAGCAGGTCTCGCAGATCGGCACATTCGGAACACTCGCGGCGCGCGGTGTGATCCGCGATGTCGGACGCGTGATGGATCTGTCCTATGCGGTCTGCGATAAGATCGCGAAGATGGTTCCGAACGAACTCGGAATCACGCTTGAAAGAGCGCTTGCGATCAATCCGGAATTAAAGAATCTCTACGACAGCGACGTGCAGGTCCGTGAGCTGATCGATATGAGCCGCAGACTTGAAGGGCTTCCGCGTCATATGTCGATGCACGCGGCCGGTGTCGTGATCAGTCAGGAACCGGTTGAGAATTATGTGCCGCTGGCTCTCGGATCGGACGGGGCAGCGATCACGCAGTTCTCAATGACAACGCTCGAGGAGCTCGGACTTCTGAAAATGGATTTCCTCGGGCTTAAGACGCTGACCGTGATCCAGAATGCCGCGCAGATGGTCTCCGACAATACCGGTATTCCGATCGACATGAACGCGGTCGATCTGGATGACCCGAAAGTCTATGACATGCTTTGCGCAGGTGATACGGCAGGTGTCTTCCAGCTTGAGAGCGCCGGCATGACGAATTTCATGAAAGAACTGCAGCCGCGGTCGATCGACGATATCATCGCAGGTATCGCGTTATACCGGCCGGGGCCGATGGATTTTATCCCGCAGTATATTGCCGGCAAAAAGGATCCGGGAAGTATTGTCTACGACTGCCCGCAGCTTGAACCGATCCTGAAGTCGACCTACGGATGTATCGTCTATCAGGAGCAGGTCATGCAGATCGTGCAGGCGCTGGCCGGGTTCTCACTTGGCCGAAGCGATCTGCTGCGCCGTGCGATGAGCAAGAAAAAAGGCGATGTCATGCAGCGCGAGAGGCAGTGCTTCGTCTACGGAGATCCCGAGAGCGATATTCCGGGATGCATCAACAACGGGATCGATGAGAAGACCGCGAACAAGATCTACGATGAGATGATCGACTTTGCGAAGTACGCATTTAACAAATCCCATGCGGCGGCTTACGCGATCGTATCCTATCAGACGACATGGCTGAAGGCGCGTTATCCGGTCGAGTTTATGGCGTCGCTGATGACCTCGGTTCTCGACAATTCGGCAAAGATCGCTGGATATACTTATAACTGTAAGCAAATGGGAATCGAGATCGCGCCGCCCGACATCAATGAAGGCAGCGGTCCGTTCGTCGCGAAAGACGGCAGGATACTCTACGGCCTGGCAGCGATCAAGGGCGTCGGAGAGTCGTCAGTTGAGCAAATCGTAAAGGAGCGCGAGGCGCACGGTTTATTTACCGATCTCAAAGATTTCCTGACGCGTACCGGACAGCTCGAAGTCAACAAGCGTGTCGTCGAAGGTCTGATCAAAGCCGGAGCGCTCGATTCGATGCCCGGCAACAGACGCCAGAAGATGATGGTCTACGCGCGGATCATGGAGCAGATCCACAAGGACAATAAGATGACGCTTGCCGGACAAATGTCTCTGCTCGACATCATGGGCGAGAA
>CACYEU010000100.1 GCA_902773445.1 uncultured Lachnospiraceae bacterium
CGGTGCACAGGAAGGTGACACCGTTCATGTATGTGACTACGAATTTGAGTATGTCGAATAGCAGGAGAGTACAATGGGATATCAACTAACATCAAAAGAACGCGCGTTTCTGTCGTCACTTGCATCCAAAGAGCACGCCGTGCTGCATATCGGCAAAGACGGCGTATCCCCTGAGACGACCAACGCCGTCAACGAGGCGCTGAATGCCCGCGAGCTGGTTAAAATCAATCTGCAGAAGAATTGCGTACTTGATATACGCGAAGTGGCTCAGACGCTCGCAGAGCGCACGAGATCAACGGTTGTGACAACGATCGGACGCAAGATCGTTTTGTATAAGCGGTCACATGACCCCGAAAAGAGGATCAAACTGCCGAAATGACAAGACAGGTAATCAAAACAGGAGTTCTCGGCGGAACATTTGACCCTGTCCATCGCGGTCACCTTGCGATGGCATTGGCTGCTCTGCAGGAATATGATCTCGATGAGGTCTGGATCATGCCGAACGGCTCGCCGCCTCATAAGAATGACAGGCTGATCACCGCAACGCCCAAAGAGCGCCTGGAGATGGTTGTGCATGCGATCGATGATATCAATCATGAACTCGGGCATGACGCACATCTTGTAGCCTGTGATTACGAGGTCAGACGGCGCAAGACATCGTATTCATATGAAACGATGGAGTCCTTTAATAAGCTCTATCCGGAACGCGATTTCTATTTTATTATCGGTGAAGACTCTCTTCATGATCTCTATAAATGGATGAAGCCCGACAGACTGTTAAGAACCTGTGTGCTGCTCGTCGCTGTCCGCGGTGATGATAATATTGAACGCGTCAAAGAATCGATCCTGCGCTATAAGAGTTTCTACGAGATCTGTGACATCAGGCTGATCACGATGGAGCATATCGATATCTCATCGACAATGATCCGCGAACAGATTGCCGAAGGAGCAGATATTTCAAGCTTTGTGACACCTTCCGTAGCGACGTATATTGCCTCTCATCCGACGATTTACAAGCATCTGAAAGCTGAAGCAGGAGAGTAGCCGATGTGTGCCCTGTCATTTGATGAAATCAGAGAGGATCTGAAGTCCCGCCTTAAACCGACCCGATATGATCACACGATCAGCGTCATGTTTACTGCAGCATCGCTTGCAATGTGTTATCATGAAGATGTCTCTAAAGCGCTCACAGCCGGTCTTTTGCATGACTGTACGAAGAGTTTGTCAAATGAAGAGCATTTGAGGCTTGTAGAGCGCGAGAGCGCGCCATTGAGCGATTCTGAGAGGGCAAATGAGAAGCTTTTACATGCGGTGACCGGACCGATCTATGCCAGAGATGTCTATGGCTGTTCGGATCCTGATATTTTGAATGCGATCCGTTTTCATACGACCGGGAGAGCCGGCATGTCGATGCTTGAAAAAATAATCTATATTGCCGATTATATCGAACCTCTCAGACAACCGCTCCCAAATATTGAAAATGTCAGACAACTTGCTTTCAAAGATATTGACCAATGCGTCGCGAAAGTATCAGCAGCTTGTCTGGATTATCTGAAACAGATCAATTCGGTGATCGAGCCGAAAACTATTGAAACATATGAGTATTACAGCAAAAAGGAGGAAAACGAATGTCAGAACTGACAACAAACCAGCTGGTCAAGGAAATCTGCAAGGCACTTGACGAAAAGAAAGCAGAGGATATGCTTGTTCTCGATATCAGAGAACTCTCGGCGATCGCTGACTATTTTGCGATCGTAACCGGTCAGAATGCCCGTCATCTCGATGCGCTTGTCGAAGCAGTCGAGGAAGTCGTCGAAAAGAGCGGCTGGACGATTCGCCAGATCGAGGGAACAGGCAAGAACGGCTGGGTGTTGATCGACTGTCGTGATATCGTTATTCACTTATTTGATAACAGCAACAGAACGTTCTATGATCTTGCCAGAATATGGAAAGACGCAAAACACGTCGACCCGATGGAACTTGAGTAATGGGCAAAACAGAACCTTCGATCGACGCCTGGCTTAAAGAGGCAAAACAGGACGAGAGCGCCGCTAAGATCGGCATGTACCTCGTGCACAACGGAACAGTCAGACAGACCGCTAAAGCGGCTGTACGGGCCGGAGAGAGCGATACAAAGCCTGTGAAGGCCATGGACTTCTCCTATGATCAGGAAAAAGTCGACCGGGCGATCTCGGAAACCTACAAAATGAATGGTGTCTTTTACATCCGTGTCTGGCTGAATGAAGGACAACTCGATCTGGGCGATTCGATCATGTATGTCCTCATCGGCGGTGATATCAGGCCTCATGTCGTCGACGCGCTGCAGTTTCTTGTAGGAACACTTAAGAACGAGTGTGTTACAGAGAGGGAAATCTATGAATAAAAAGCACCTAATCAGGCTGTTAACGGTGGCTGTCTTCTTTATGATGACAGCGGCCGTTTTTTGCTTTGCGGGAAATGAAGCAGAGGCTGCATCAACATTTCCGGTGTACCGCATGTATAACAGGTACACGCAGGAACATTTATTCACGCGTGTCAAAGCAGAGTATGACCGCAACGCCACGATCGGCTGGATCAAGGAAGGTATCGCCTGGCATTCAGCCTCTTCAGGAACACCGGTTTACAGACTTCTGAACTTAAAGACAAAAGATCATCATTACACTATGGATAAGCATGAGATTGACGTGCTGGTCAAAAGGTATGGCTGGAAAGTCGAAGGTACTGTCTTTTATTCGGGTGGAAATGTAGCTGTTTACCGCGCGTATAATAGTAGTTTAGCAAAGGGTGCTCATCACTTTACAGCAAACAAGCCGGAATACGATATGCTCAACAGCCAGTGGAGGAGAGAAGGAGTGGCTTTCAAAGC
>CACYEU010000101.1 GCA_902773445.1 uncultured Lachnospiraceae bacterium
ATAACCCTAATCTGTCATTTCGTAAAATGTTTCCAGTACAATTTCGAAAAGTTTTTCCTCATCGGGTGTCAGAGCAGCATATCCTTCAACACTTTCGATCTTTCCGGGGATGCTCTTGACATCGCCGCGCGAGAATCCTGTCCTCAGAAATCTCGAAGCAAGATACGTGATCTGCGACAGTCTGACATTCGTGACTGTATTGTCTTTTACGACCTGATACAGGTTAAACGGGAACAGGATATTCTTCCTTGTCTCCTGTCTTGCTTTTTTCAGGTATTCGGTCATGTACTGCATCTGGCGGTCCATACGTTTGTTGTTGGACTCAAGTTCCTCAGTCCGTCTTGACCGCACATAAGTCTGCGCCTGCTGCCCTTTCAGATTAACTGTCTTATCCTTGACCAGCTCCGGATCCTTGTCCGACAGATCTTCAAGCACCCTGACCGGCACACCATTGACCGCGTCGTTAAGTGTCGCCATCTGTGAGTAGTCGATCGCCGCATACATGTGGATCGGCATACCATACATCAGTTTCGACACCGCATCGGCTGTATTCAGACAGCTCTTATCCTGCCCGTCGCCGTACGAATAGGCCAGACAGATCTGATCCTTCTCGGTGCCCGCATATTTACCCTTAGTATTGTATTTCACAATATCGGTTACAGTGTCACGCGAGACATTGACCAAGTCCAGATGTCCTGTCTTCGTATTGAGCGCGCCGAGGACCAGCGTATCAGACTGTCCGGCTGTACCGGCCTTCTTCTGCTCTTTGTCGGAGAGATCGCGGTCGACGCCGAGGAACAGAATACCGATAATATCATCATTGAACAGATATGTATGTCCCTTGTAAATGATCTTCCGGCCGTTGTCCTCGATCTGCGCGCCGTCCGGCCCGGTGATCTCCTGATCGGTCAGCGGTTTCAGATTCTTCTTGCCGATATGGCGCATCACAAGGAACGTGACGATGATACCGATCAACAGTACCGCCAGTGTGATCAATATCCCGATCAGGATCCTGACCGGCAGCGGCTTTCTGTTCTCAAGTCTCCTCTCGCGCTTAAGCTCCCGCCTGCGCTGCTTCATCAGTTTCTTGCGCTGCTTTTTGCTGAGATTGCGGTGGCTGCTGCGCTGCGCTGTTCCGGCCGCGCTGCCCGTACTGCTCCGGCGTGCGGTGCCGGCCGGCTTTGCTTTTGTCGCGCCCGTCGTCCGCTTGGCGCCCGATGAACTGCCTGCGCTGCTGCGGCGCGTGCTTGAACTGCCGCTGCTTGCGCTGCTGCGGCGCGCATTTGAACTGCTCCCGCTCGAACTGCTGCGGCGTGAACCGGAGCTGCCGTGACTGCTTGAGCTTCTGTGCTCACCGCTGCTGTGGCGGTGCGAGCTGTCGCTGTGGTGGTGCGAACTGTGGCTGTGGTGATACGAGCTGTGGCTGTGATGTCCGCTGTGGCTGTGATGACTGTGATGCGCAGCCGCGCTGCGGTCATATGCCGGCATCTCACCGTGCTCTTTGCGGTACCGGTAAGATTTCCGATCCTGATCGATCTCATCAAGCCCGAGATCGCGCAGATTTTCATCGAGCTGGCTTTGAATATCGCCCGATTCAGGCGCTGTATTCAATTGTCCTTCTGGCTCTTTACTCATTCAGTGCCTTTCGGTTTCTGATCATTTCCGGTATCCATGTGCTTCGGCACTTCGTCTTCCGTGCCCTTCCAGATGCGCTTAGCCTGTACCAGATAACGCTTATTTGTCTCATTCCCGATGCAGGTCGAGAGTGTCACGATCTTATCATCGACCGTCACCTCGACATCCTCGCGCAAATGCCTGTCCATGCTCCGCGCATTGAAAATACTCTCGATATACTCCGCGAAGACATTTTTATCCTTGAAATCAAATGAATCCATCAGATGTCTGTCGTCGTAGGTATACGCCGCGAACACCTGATAAACCATGATGTAGTCCGGCGTGTAAATGTAGAAATACGGATGCTTGTCAAAGAATTCCTGATCGCTGAATTTATGCAGATGCGAAAACATCGTTCCGCCGAGCATATTGTGTCCGTAAAGTATCGTGTTCGGATCTTCAAAATCCTTGCTGTTCGCTTTCTCTGTGTAAATACACCCAGCAAACCGCGCTTCCTTGTACATGTCATGGTTCAGGTAAAATGAATCCTCTTCATTTTGTCCGACCGGATAGTCGATCTTCGTGTCCGGCACGCGGATCCAGGCGTACAACTCGCTGTTGATCTTCTGAAGCTTCGTGAAATCGATCGGATTGCCCATATCCCGGAAAATGTCATCCGGTATCTCAGCCTCGTCGCCGTCGCGCTCGCCGGTGAATTCCGGCTCCCTGATCTCCTCGTAAGCCTGCTCGGCCTTCCAGTCATTGTACAAACGCCACGCAACGACGCCCAGACACGCCACAATGCCGATCAGGGCAACGATCATGATGCCCGTCCAGACCTTTTTCTTTTTTTGTTTGTTGCTGCGACTCATTTGACAGTTCCTGTGTGGTATAAACGCCTTTTACCCCATTTAATCATTTCCTAACATGATACCACAACACGTTCTAAATTGAAACTTGGGACGATCTTCGCGCGATCAGTCGATTTGCCAGTCGATCGGGGTTTCGCCGTTGGCGGCGAGGAATTCGTTGGCGCGCTTGAAGTGGCCGCAGCCGAAGAAGCCGCGGTAGGCGGAGAGCGGGCTCGGGTGCGGCGCCTCGAGGATCAGATGTTTCGGATTGGTGAGCATTGATTTTTTGTTGCGCGCGTCGCGGCCCCAGAGAAGAAAGACGATCGGCCGGTCCTCGCGGTTGACTGCGCGGATCGCCGCATCGGTAAATGTCTCCCAGCCGTGCCCGGCATGCGAATGCGCGCGGTGGGCGCGGACTGTCAGGACGGCATTGAGAAGGAGGACGCCCTGGGCGGCCCATTTTTCAAGACAGCCGTGCGCAGGGATCGTACAGCCGAGCTCGTCGTGGAGTTCTTTGTAAATATTCTCGAGCGAAGGCGGAATCTCGATGCCCTTGCGGACCGAGAAGCTCAGGCCGTGCGCCTGACCGACGTTGTGATACGGATCCTGGCCGAGAATCACGACTTTGACATTTGACAGCGGGGTCAGATGAAATGCAGTGAACAGATCAGCCGGAGGCGGAAAGACCTGGCCGTTCGTGTACTCGCTGCGCACGAACGCATACAGATCTCTATAGTACGGTTTTGAAAATTCGGGTGCGAGGGCCGCCGCCCAATCGCCTGCTATCTGTGCCATGCTGTCGTTCCTTTCCTGCGCTGCGTCATTTCATCGCCAGTTCGAACCAGAATTCGACGCCGTTTTCATAATTGATCGCGCCGTATTTCTGGTGGAAGCTGTCCATGATCGCCTTGACGATCGACAGGCCGATCCCGTGGCCGCCGTATTCGCGCGAGCGCGCCTTGTCGACTTTGTAGAACTTGTCCCAGATGCGCTCCATCGATTCCTCGGGAATCGGCTCGCCGCTGTTGAAAACACTGACGTGCGCAATGTCGTCATGCGTTGTGATCCTGATCTCGATCTTCTTATTCTGATCGAGGTGGTTGAGCGCATTATTCAGATAATTGCTCAGGACCTGCTCGACCATGTATTC
>CACYEU010000102.1 GCA_902773445.1 uncultured Lachnospiraceae bacterium
CTGCTCGACCATGTATTCATCGGCCCAGACATAGACGTCGCGGTTTGCGATAAATGTCACGTCGGCCTCTTTTTGCCTGATGATCAGCTCCATGCTTCCGAGAAGGCCCTGGATGACCGCATTCAGGTTGAAGCGTTCAAAATCATTCTGTTCGCTGCTGTTCTCGAGTTGGTCAAGCAGCATCATGTTGTGGATGATCTGCGTCATCCGTTCCGCCTCATCGGCGATAACTTCGCAGTAATCGCGGCGGCTTTCTTCGTCGGATGCGATGCCTTCCTTAAGACCTTCGGCATAACCCTGGATGACCGCGATCGGCGTCTTCAGTTCGTGCGCGATATTGCCGATGAATTCGCGGTGTGTCTCCTCCTGCTTCAGCCGCATGTCGAGGTCTTTCTGCAGTTTATAGTTCGCGTTCTTGAGATCGGAGATGTTCTTTTCGAGCTCATCGGACATCTGATTAAAGCTTTTGCCGAGCGTGCCGATCTCGTTCTCCTCGGTGCCTGTATAGCGCGCCGTGAAGTCTAGATTTGACATGCGCGTCGACAGTTCGGCAAGCTGCCGGATCGGCTGCGAAATACGGTTGGCCAGCAGCCAGGCCAGCAGCACTGCCAGGATCAGGATCAGTATTCCGATGCGCACCATGAACTGATTGGAAATATCGGCGGCATAGCGAAGACTCTCGACCGGGGTCCTGACCAGAAATGAGTAATTCTCTCCGAGATTGCCCCACATGTCGAGATGCTGGCGTTCGGCCGCCGGCCCTTTGTCATCACTTTTGACGATCGTGTAGTCATCGGTTGAGATCACAGTCTTCGAATCGTTATCGCGCCTGAGAAGATACGACATCAGCTGATTGCGCAAGATCTCGCCTTCGCGCGTTGAGTAAATGACCGGCTCATTTGAACTGTTCAGGATCGTGAATTCGAGGTTGTCCTTTTCGATCATGTCCCGCAGTTCGATCTTCTTATCTTCGTCGTCGAATGACTGATTCAATTCGATTTTTGTGAGGGCTCCGTTGCTTTCGAGATCCGAAAGCTCATTGTAGAAGCGGACCAGATCTTTGGTCTTCTCGCTCTCGTAGTACTTGGGCAGCAGCCAGTTGTTGGCCGCGACTAAAGCCAGCGATAATAAGACAACCGCCGCGACAGCCGAGGCGATCAGTTGTGCCTTGATTGAGCTGTGCAGCGATTGTAGCGGTTTATTTAGCATCAAATTTGTACCCCATCCCCCAGATGGTCTGAATATAATCCCCGTGAGTGCCGAGCTTGTTTCTCAGCTTTTTGACATGCGTGTCGATCGTCCGCGCATCGCCGTAATAATCGTAATTCCAGACATTGTTCAGAATGCTCTCACGCGAAAGCGCAACGCCCTTATTCTCCATGAAATAGGCGAGCAGCTCAAATTCCTTGAAGCTTAAATCGACTCTCTCCCCGTCGACACGGACTTCATGCGCTGTGTGGTCGAGTGAAATGTCTCCGACGACAAGCGCCTCCTCCTGGATCTGATTAGTGCGGCGCAGAATCGCCTCGACTCTCGCCATCAGAATCTTCGGTGAGAACGGTTTCGCGATATATTCGTCGACGCCCAGCTCGAAACCTTTGAGCTCATCGCGCTCATCGGCTCTGGCTGTCAGCATGATGATCGGGACCTTCGAGGTCTCCCTGATCTCACGACAGACCTGCCAGCCGTCCATCTTCGGCATCATCACGTCGAGAAGAATGATCGCGATGTCCGGGTTGTCATAAAACAGGTTCATCGCCTGCTCACCGTCAGCAGCTTCGAGAACGTAATAGCGTTTCTGCTCAAGAAAGTCTTTGACGATCTTGCGGATGCGCTCTTCGTCTTCAACCAGCAATACTTTGAATTGTGCCATATACTCTCCTTTGCGGTTTACAGTGCTTCCAGTTCTCTCAGCCAGACAGCCGACGAGGCATCCGACGGCATGACCCATGCGCCGCGCGGAGCGATGCAGACAGTTCCGGTCTGCGGACCGTCGGCGAGACATGAACGCTTAAACTGCTGCGAGAAGAAGCGTCTGTAGAAATTCTTGATCCATTTGAGAACGACATCTTCGCTGTAGATCCCGTCAAATGTCTCTTTCGCGATGCGGTAGACCTTCGCGGGTCCGAATCCGTAGCGGATCGTATAGTACAGGAAGAAGTCATGGAGCTCATACGGCCCGACAAGGTCTTCGGTGCTCTGTGAGATCTTTCCGTCTTTCGGCGGCAGCAGTTCGGGTGAGACCGGCGTGTCGAGAATGTCGTAGAGCACATCAGCGAGTTCGTCAGATTCCGCGTATGCCTTGTCAGCGATAAATCCGACGATCTTTCTCATCAGTGTCTTCGGGACAGACCCGTTGACGCCGTACATCGACATATGGTCGCCGTTATAAGTCGCCCAGCCGAGCGCGAGTTCAGAGATATCACCTGTGCCGATATGAAGCGCGCCGATCTGATTCGCGAGATCCATCAGGATCTGCGTGCGCTCTCTGGCCTGTGCGTTTTCATAGGTCGCGTCGTGGTCATTTTCATCATGTCCGATGTCTTCGAAATGCTGTGTGATCGCATCGGCGATCGGGATCTCCCTCAGATCAGCGCCGAGCGCGGTCGCGAGATCACAGGCGTTATTGTAGGTGCGGCCGGTCGTTCCGAAACACGGCATCGTGACGGCTGTGATCTGATCGCGCGGGAGGCCCATGATGTCAAATGCCCCGGCGCAGACCAGGATCGCGAGCGTCGAGTCAAGTCCTCCCGAGAGACCGAGAATGACCCGCTTCGTATTTGTATGCTTTAAGCGCTTGACCAGCCCGTATGACTGGATCGTGAAGATCTCGTCGCAGCGCTGTTTGAGTTCTTCCTCGTCGGACGGAACGAACGGGAAGCGCGGATACTGGCGTGTCAGAACCGTGTCTTCCGATTCGAGTGTGAAATACACGGTCGTATCTTCGCCATTCTTTCTGCGCATCTTCGGGGTCGCGCTCATTTGCTCATGTGAGAGCATCGCCGTATCGATCTCGCTGTAGACCACATCCGGCTCAAATGAATCGGATGCCGCGAGGATCACGCCGTCCTCGGCGATCATGCTGTGTCCGGCAAAGACCTGGTCGCCGGTCGACTCATCAGCGCCGGCATTCGCGTAGATCATGCCAGTGTGGATCCGTCCGGTCTGTGACGCGATATCCTGTTTGCGGCGTTCGATATGTCCTGCGAGTGCCGGGTCCGCAGCCAGATGAGCAATCACAGTCGCGCCTTCAGCGACAGCCTTGGCATCGACCGGAGCCGGAGCCCACTCATCGTCGCCGATCACGGCCGCAATCGTCAGGCCTTCGAGACTGTCACATGTATATAAGACACGTCTGCCGACCGGAATGTCCTCGTCATTCCAACCGCCGCCGCGTCCGATATCGTAGGAGAACCAGCGGCTGTCCTGCTGCCCCGACAGTCTGCCGGAGTATGACTTGACAGTCAGTCCGATGATCTCTCCGCAGTTGATCGCCGCGGCTGCATTGTAGAGCCCGCGTCCGATCCTGACCGGGAGACCGACAAAGACAAGTGCGTCTGTATCGCGTGTGCTGCGCGCGATCCTTCCGAGCCCGTCTTTTGCGGCTGTGATCAGCGCGTCCTGCAGGAACAGATCGCCGCAGGTCGCGCCTGTGACCGCAAGTTCCGGAAAGACGATGATCTTTGCTCCCTCATCGGCACATTCGCCGATCTTCGTAATGATCTCGCTGACATTGAATTCGACATCGCCGACTCTCAGTGCCGGCGTAACCGCTGCAACTGTGATATATCCGTCAATCATGGCTGATCCTCCACTGTCTGGCTGACAATTACTCCGCTGCGTTCTCTGCCTGTGCTTTATTCTCTGCCGATGCCTTGGTTTCTTCTGCATGCTCGTCTTCGAGCGTTCTGTAAGCGATCTTGCCGACCAGCGTCTTCGGCAGACTGTGCTTGAAGACGATATCCTTCGGCATCGCGTATTTCGCGATATTCTTGCGGCAGTAATCCATCAGGTTCGACTTGGTCTGCGCGCTGGTCGGGATCTCCGGCTCCAGGACGACATAGGCTTTGACAGCCTGCATTCTGTAGGAGTCGGGCACACCGATGACGCATGCCTGGTGGACATAAGAATGATTCTCAAGGATGTTCTCGATCTGCGCCGGATAGACATTGTAGCCCGATGAAATGATCATGCGCTTGATCCGGCCTTTGAAATACAAATATCCCTCATCATCCATGCTGCCGATGTCGCCGGTGCGGATCCAGTGACCGCCGTCCGCGTGATCCTCAAGGACTTTCTTTGACTCTTCCTCATCGTTCAGATAACCCTTCATGACGCTCGGTCCTGCCAGCAGGATCTCACCCTCCTGACCAAACGGCAGTTCTTCCTGCTTTCCGGGCTCAACGATCTTCGCGTAGGTATCCGGGAACGGGAATCCGATGCTGCCTTCTTTGTGTTTGTCCGGCGGAGTCAGACAGCAGGCTGTGACCGTCTCGGTCATGCCGTAGCCTTCACGGACCTGGATGCCTGCATGATGCTCTTTAAAGAACTGATCGATGCGGCGCTTTAAGTCATTTGACAGAGTATCTCCGCCGGAGAATGCTCCTTTGAGTGATGAGAGATTGGCTTTCTGCATTGTCGGCAGACGCAGCAGCGCTTCGAACAGCGTCGGAAC